>CAZGLU010000174.1:0-7509 GCA_964526095.1 uncultured Anaerolineaceae bacterium
GATTGTACCGGACGGGAGCCTGAGGACGAAATCAACCCGGCGGGGACCCGGCCGCGGCGTGCCTTAAACCCGTCCGATCCCGCCTCCTGGTGCGTACTGAGGCTAACAAAATGGGCGCCCTGGCTGGCGCCCTTCGGTGGTGATGGGATGGGTGAGCTGCTTGAAGGCTGGCGGTGTGGCCGGGCGAGCCTCACGTCATCTGGCCGGAGATGATCGCCGACACGATCTCGTCCACGGACGTTTCTTCCCGGCGCTTGATGCCCACCAGCCGCCCCGTCTTCAGCACCATGAAGCGATCCGCGATATTGAACACCTCGTTGATGTTGTGCGAGATGATGATCACCGACAGGTTGCTGTCGCGCAGCTTCTGGATGAAGTCGTAGACCTTGCGCGTCTCGGCCACGCCCAGCGCCGCGGTCGGCTCGTCCATGATGATGATCTGCGCCTTGAAATACACCGCCCGGCTGATGGCGACCATCTGGCGCTGCCCGCCGGACAGGGCGTTAACGTTCCGGTCCACGTCGTCGATGGCGAGGTCGAAATTGTCCAGCAGATTCCGGGTAGCGGCGCGCATCGCGCGCAGGTTCATCAGGCCGAAGCGCCCCAACAGGGGATGCTTGATCTCCCGGCCCATGAAGACGTTCGCCGTGATGTCCAGGTTGTTCATCAGCGCGAGGTTCTGGTAGAGCGTCTCGATGCCGAGGCGCTGTGCCGCCGAGGGGCTGTCGATCTGCACCGGCTTGCCGCGCAGGTAGATCGTCCCTTCGTCGGCCTGATGCGCGCCGGACAGGATCTTCACCAGCGTCGATTTGCCCGCCCCGTTGTCACCGACCAGGGCCAGGATCTCGCCCTCGTACAGGTCGAAGCTGACGTCGTTGACCGCATAGACGCCGCCGAAGTGCTTGGTGATGTGCTCCATGCGGACGATGCTTTTCTGCTTCACGTCCACTTCACTTGCCGTCATAGTCCCCGTCATAGTAGCCGTCATGGTCGCGTTCCTTATTTGCTGTTGGGCCGTCTTCTGAACTTGTCCGCGAGCACGGCGGCCAGGACGATCAGGCCGGTGACGACGGTCTGGTAGAACGAGGCCACGCCCCACAGGTTCAGCGCGTTGCTGACCACACCCAGGATCAGCGCGCCGAGCAGGGTACCCCACACGGTGCCGCGTCCCCCCGTCAGCGAGTTCCCGCCGATCACGGCGGCGGCGATCGCCGTCAATTCGTAGCCGACGCCGGTGCTCGGCTGGCCGCTGCCCAGCCGGGCCGCCAGCACCACGCCGGAGATGCCGCACATCAGCCCGGCGAAGCCGTAGATGTACAGCTTCATGCGCTTCACGCGCACGCCGCAGAGCCGCGCCGCCTCTTCGTCCCCGCCGATCGCGAGCGCGTGGCGCCCGAAGGTGAAGCGGGTGAGCAGGATGTGGCCGGACAGGAAGATCGCGAAGGTGATGATGACCGGGATGGGGATGCCCCACAGGTAGCCCGTCCCGATGTTGACGAACGCATCGGGCAGACCCCAGATCGCCTGACCGTTGGTGACGATCAGGGACGCCCCACGAAACAGATTCATCGTGCCGAGCGTGGCCACAAACGGCATGACGTTGCCGAACGCGACGAGCGCGCCGTTGATCAGACCGGCGGCGGTCGCCACGAGCAGCGCCGCGAGGATCGATAGCTCGATGCTGTACCCCTTCTGGAGCGCATAGGCCACGACCACCCCCGCGAAGGCGACCGTTGACCCCACCGAGATGTCGATGCCGCCGGTGATGATGACGAAGGTCATGCCCACCGCGACGATGCTCGTGATGGACACCTGTCGCAGCACGTTCAAGAGGTTGTGCGTGGTCAGGAAGACGGGGAGCAGGTAGCTCACCACCGCACACAGGGCCACCAGCATCAGCAGCGTGCGCTGCCGGATCAGGTGCCGGAGGGCGGTCAGCAAGAGCGTCTCAACGTGGACACCGGCCAGCGCTTGCGGTCTTCGCTCTGTCAACAACGGTCAACTCCTTCTCACGGCAGGTCGCCTCGAAAACCCGCGATGCCGTCTAAAGATCAGTATATCACTGCCTGCCGGGCGATGTCGGGATCGGTGAACAATGTCCAGCGCGGGCGTGCGCTGTCTCGTACTCGGATCGGCGGATAGCCATCGGACGCTCCTCGCTCACGTTGTAGCTGAAACGGTGGGTTCTCGCCGGTCATCGCCAGCATGGGTGGGGCTGCCTGCCGACCCGGCGCGGGCCAGCAGGCAGCCAACGATGACTGTTCTAGAAGTCCAGGGCCTCCCAGGCTTCGATGAGCGGTTCGACGTTGTCGGGCAGGGCAAGGGTCATGGGAGTGGTGAGGACCGGCTCGATCTCGCCCGTCTGCAGGAACTCGAGGCCGTACTTGACGGCATACTCGCCCATCAGGTCGGGACGCTGAGCGACGTCGGCGGAGATGGTGCCATCCTCGACGGCGCGCAGGGCTTCGACGATGCCATCCAGGCCGACGAGGATGATGTCGTCGCGGTTGGCGGCGGCGGCGGCCTGAGCCGCGCCGAGGATCATGCGGTCGGACTCAGCGAAGACGGCCTGGATGTCGGGGTGAGCGGTGAGGAAGTCCTCCATGACGGTGTAGCCCTGGTCGGCCTCCCAGTTGGCCACGCCCTCAGCGACCAGCTCCAGGCCGGGATACTCGGCGATGGCTTCGGTGAAGCCGGTGTAGCGCTGCAGCTCGACGGGGTTGCCCAGGCGGCCACGGATGACGGCGACCTTGCCCTCGCCGCCCAGTTGCTCGGCGATGAAGTGCCCGGCCATGCGTCCGCCCTCGACGTTGTCGCTGCCGATGTAGCTGATGACCCGGTCGGTCTCGATGGGCGAGTCGAGGTTGATGACCGGCACGCCCTGGTCGATGGCGGCCTCGACGGCGGGCACCAACGCGGACGCTTCGGCAGGCACAAGCGCGATCAGGTCCACGCCACGCGCCACCAGGTCCTCGATCTGGGCGACCTGCTCGGCGTAGTTGCCCTCCTCGGTGATGCCCAGCACGATCACCTCAACGCCCAGCCGCTCGGCCTCCGCCTCTGCCGCCTCCTTGGCCATCAGCCAGAAGGGGTTCGCAAACGACTTCAGCACGATGCCGATGGTGTAGTCTCCGGCGGCCTCTTCCTCTTCCTCAGCTTCCTGTCCAGGCTCGATGAAGCCGAGATCCTCCCAGGCTTCGATGAGCGGTTCGACGTTGTCGGGCAGGGCGAGGGTCATGGGGGTGGTGAGGACCGGCTCGATCTCGCCCGTCTGCAGGAACTCGAGGCCGTACTTGACGGCATACTCGCCCATCAGGTCGGGACGCTGAGCGACGTCGGCGGAGATGGTGCCATCCTCGACGGCGCGCAGGGCTTCGACGATGCCATCCAGGCCGACGAGGATGATGTCGTCGCGGTTGGCGGCGGCGGCGGCCTGAGCCGCGCCGAGGATCATGCGGTCGGACTCAGCGAAGACGGCCTGGATGTCGGGGTGAGCGGTGAGGAAGTCCTCCATGACGGTGTAGCCCTGGTCGGCCTCCCAGTTGGCCACGCCCTCAGCGACCAGCTCCAGGCCGGGATACTCGGCGATGGCTTCGGTGAAGCCGGTGTAGCGCTGCAGCTCGACGGGGTTGCCCAGGCGGCCACGGATGACGGCGACCTTGCCCTCGCCGCCCAGTTGCTCGGCGATGAAGTGCCCGGCCATGCGTCCGCCCTCGACGTTGTCGCTGCCGATGTAGCTGATGACCCGGTCGGTCTCGATGGGCGAGTCGAGGTTGATGACCGGCACGCCCTGGTCGATGGCGGCCTCGACGGCGGGCACCAACGCGGACGCTTCGGCAGGCACAAGCGCGATCAGGTCCACGCCACGCGCCACCAGGTCCTCGATCTGGGCGACCTGCTCGGCGTAGTTGCCCTCCTCGGTGATGCCCAGCACGATCACCTCAACGCCCAGCCGCTCGGCCTCCGCCTCTGCCGCCTCCTTGGCCATCAGCCAGAAGGGGTTCGCAAACGACTTCAGCACGATGCCGATGGTGTAGTCTTCATCCTCCTGGGCCTGCACGGGCGACGCCTGCACGCTGGCCAGGAAGGGAACGATGCCGAGGCACAAAACTGCGAGTAGAGCGAAACACTTTTTCATGGTCTTGGTCTCCTTAGCCATGATTAATGACGTACATCTCTACGGAGAAAAACCGGCTGGCCTATGGTGTGTGTTTTTCCTCCGCCTGTCCTCCTTTACACACTCCGTTCCAGAACGAGGCTGGCCTGCTCCAAGGCGTGGGGCAGGTTGATACCGTATGCGCTGCGCAGGGCGGCAGCGTCGTCAGACTCGGTGAAGGTGTCGGGGATGCCGAGGCGCCGGACGGGCTTGCACAGGTGCTCGGCGTAGATCTCCGCTACTGCGCTGCCCAGCCCGCCGTAAATATTATGGTCTTCGATGGTGAGCGCCCCCCGCGTCAGGCTCCCGTGCCGGATGATTTCCTCCGCTGGCAGCGGCTTGATGGTCGGCACGTTGACGACCTGCGCGCTGATCCCCTCCCGTTGCAGCGCGTCGTGTAGCTCCAGCGCCAGCACGACCACGTCGCCCGTTACGTAGATGCTGAGGTCGCTGCCTTCGCGCAGCCGTTCCGTCCGCCCGATCTCGAAGCGGTAGCCGGGGGTGTGCACGTCCGGCACCGCCGCGCGCACCAGGCGCAGGTACATCGGCCCGTCGTGCTCGGCCATGGCCCACACCATCTGCCGCGCCTCGACCGCGTCACACGGGCTGAGGATCACGAGGCCGGGCAGGGCGCGCAGGATGGCGAAGTCCTCAAGGGTGTGGTGGCTGGGGCCGGTGTAGCCCATCGACTGCCCGGCGGCATGCCCGACGATCTTGACGTTCGCGCGGTTGTAGGCCACCGACTGGCGGATCATGTCCACGCCGCGCGTCACGGAGAACACCGCAAAGCTGTTGTAGAAGGGGATCTTGCCGACCAGCGCCAGCCCGGCGGCGAAGCTGGGCAGGCTTTGCTCCGCGACGCCCAGATCAAACGCGCGATCGGGGAACGCCTTGTGGAATGGCTCGGTGCGGCACGAGTCAGCGATGTCCGAGTCCAGGACGATCACGTTGGGGTAGACCGCGCCGACCTCGACCAGGGCCTCGCTGTAAGCTTCAGTTATATCCTGGGGTGAAGGGCGCATACTTGATCTCGGCCTCAAGCGTGTCCAGATAGGCGACGGCTTCACGATCCTGTTCCGCCGTCAGCGCGAAATTGGAGCGTGTGGGGTAGACCTCCGCGTAGGGGATCCCTTTGCCTTTGACGGTATGGCAGAGCAGAACGGTGGGCGTTGCGCTGGCCTGCTCTGCCGCTGCCAGCGCCTCCGTGAGGGATACGAAATCGTGGCCGTCACACTCAAGCACGGCCCAGCCGAAGGACCGCCACTTGTCGGCCAACGGCTCGATGTCGTTGCGGCCCGCCATCGTGCCGTAGGACGATTTCCGGTTCCAGTCTACCAGGGCGATCAGGTTGGTCAGCTTCAGGTTCGCCGCGATGAGGGCGGCTTCCCAGATCGACCCCTCGTTGCACTCGCCGTCGCTCAGCAGGGCGTAAACCCGGTAGGGCGCGCCGTCGATCTTCGCGCCGAGCGCCATGCCGCATGCCACCGGGAAGCCCTGGCCCAGCGAGCCGGTCGTGCAGTCCACGCCCGGCGTCTTGTTGCGGTCCGGGTGGCCTTGCAGGATGCTGTGCAGCCGCCGGAAGTTGGCGAACTCCGCCTTGTCGAAGAAGCCGCGCATGGCGAGGGCGACGTACAGGCCGGGGGCCGCGTGGCCCTTGCTCAGGACGAAGCGATCGCGCTCAGGCCACTGCGGGTCGTCCGGATTGACGCGCAGCCACAGCCTGTATAGCGTCGTCAGGATCTCCACGCTGCTCATCGTCGCGCCGTAGTGCAGGCGGATGCCCAGGTTGCGCCCCAGGGCGAGCAGCTCGCGCCGGTGCTGGATCGCCGCCAGTTTCAGTTCGCGGATCAGCGCCGCATCGGCGACCGGGTCTAAGGCCCGTTTGGTGTTTTGCATCAGCTTCCTGGTCCCGAATGTTATCGCGTCAGGTGAACAGACCTCTGCTTCCATTAAAATGGAACTCAAGAAAAATGTCAATTGATTTGCGCAAACTCATGAAAACTGGCGAGTGATTTCTTGAAAGTTTCAGTAACATGCTTGATCTCTTTCACAGCTTTGCATACAATGAAGGCAAGCCGCTTATTCAGGCGCCATATTGGGCTGGCGACCTGATCCAACATTCCGGGGGTGCTTGTATGAAGCGCAGCGAGATCAATCGTGCTTTAGCCCATGCCGTCGCTTTCTTCAAAGAACGGCAGTTCCCGCTCCCGCCCTGGGCGTACTGGTCGCCCGACCAGTGGCGCGGGCAGGGCGACGTGGTGGCGGAGATCGTCGCCTGCGGCCTGGGCTGGGATGTGACGGACTTCGGCAGCGGGGACTTTGGCTCCGTCGGCCTGACGAACTTCAATCTGCGGAATGGCATCCTCAACCAGACCCGCAAAGCGTACTGCGAGAAGATCCTGATCGTGGAGGAGGATCAGGTGACGCCGTGGCACACGCACCAGCTCAAGCTTGAGGACATCATCAACCGGGGCGGAGGGAACCTCGTCATTGAGTTGTACCAGGGCGATGACGCATTCCAGTTCACGGACAAGCCGGTGACGGTGCGCATCGATTCTATCGCGCGCACGGTGCCCGCTGGCGGCAAGGTCGTGCTGAAGCCGGGCGAGAGCATCTTCCTGGAGCCGGGCGTCTTCCATAAGTTCTACGGCGAGCGCGGGGCAGGCACGGTGCTGGTCGGTGAGGTCAGCTCGGTCAACGACGACATGACCGACAACATCTTTGTGGAGAACCAGCCGCGCTTCCCGCAGATCGAGGAAGATGAGGCCCCCCTCTATCTTTTGGTGGGCGACTACGAGAAGTTTGTGTAGCATATTGGGCGCGCCTGTGGGTGCCGGGCGCAAGCGCCTTCAAAGCAGGATAGCGCGTCGGTTGATGCTCGTGTGAAGACGTGTGGCGCCGGTAGACGGCCGGATCAGAGGGATCATGGTCAATCGCAAAGCCCCTACCATGAAAGACGTCGCCCAGCGGGCCAATGTGTCGGTGGCGACGGTTTCGCGTGTCGTCAACAATGATCCCTCGGTGAGCGAGTTCAACCGCCGGGCTGTGCTGGCGGCCATCGACGAACTGCACTACGAACTGCGCAATTCGCCCAACAGTCGGCACGAACTGAGCGTGGGGCTGGTCATCCCGGACATCACCAATCCGTACTTTCCGCTGCTGATCAAGGGGATCACCTCCCTGGCGCGGGTCCACGATGCGGAGGTGATCCTCTGTAACGCCAACGGATCGTCCGAGGCGGAGAAGCAGCACTTCGCCCATCTGATGGATCGGGGTGTGGATGGCATCATCTACATCCCCTTCCTTGAAGATCGGAAGAGCACACGTCTGAACTCCAGTCACCGCTCATTATC
>CAZGLU010000175.1:0-2425 GCA_964526095.1 uncultured Anaerolineaceae bacterium
GGAGGCAGCACGCGGCACCGGGATCGGCAAGGCGCTGCTGGTCGCGTGCCTGCACAGCATGTTCATGGAAGGATACGCCTACGCCATCATCGGCGGCGTCGGCCCCGCCGACTTTTACGCGCGGGCGGTCGGCGCGACGCCGATCGAGGGGTCAGACCCCGGCATCTACGCGGGCCTGCTGTCTCGCCCGCCAGCGGAAGCACATCCCGAACCCTGACACCACAGGAGACGTGCATGAAGATCGGCCTGATCCCGCTTGACGAGCGGCCCGCCAACACCCGCTACCCGGTCATGCTGGCCCGCATCAGCGGCGACGAGGTCCTGCTGCCGCCGCCCGACGCCCTGAGCCATCGCCGCGCCCCCGCGTCACGCACGGCGCTGGCGGCGTGGCTGGAGGCGCACGCTGGGGCGCTCGACGCGCTGATCGTGTCGTTCGAGATGCTGGGCTACGGCGGCCTGATCCCCTCGCGCATCTCGCACGATCCGGCGAGCGCGATCCTCGATCACCTGACCGTACTGCGCGCGATCCGTGCCTCGCACCCGGACCTGACGATCCTCGGCTTCAACGTCATCACGCGTGTGTCGCGCCACAACGACGCGACCGAGGAGCCGGACTACTGGGCGCAGTACGGCGCGGCCCTGTTCCGGCTCTCAGAACTGACCGACCGCACGGCACAGGGCCATCCGGTCGCGGCGGAACGCGCCAGCCTGCGCGAGCGCATCCCGGACGAGCACGTGCGGGACTTCATGGGGCGGCGCGCGCGCAACCTGCGCGTCAACCGGGCCGCGCTCGAGATGCTGGCCGATGGGACGCTCGACCTGCTGGTGCTCAGCTCGGACGATACCAGCCCGTACGGCCTGCCGTCCCAGGATAAGCGCGCCCTGCGTGCCTACGCCGACGCGCTCGGCCTGGGCGATTCGCTGCTGATGTATCCCGGCGCGGACGAGGTCGGCTGCGTGCTGCTGGCGCGGCTGGTCAACGCGCGGGCCGGGGCGCCGCTGCGCGTCCAGCCCGTGTACATGGTGCCCGGCGGCGAGCGGATCGCAGCCCCATTTGAGGACAGCGCCGTGTCGGTCACGGTCGAGCGACAGGTCCAGGCGGCGGGCGCGCACCTCGTCGACCGCGACGCGGACGTGCTGCTGTTCGTCAACCCGCCGCTGGCGCCGGATGCCGAGTGGCCGCGCGACTACACGCCCGCCGAGGTCACGGCGCGCGGGGCGCACCTGGAGTCCGCGGTCCGGCGCATCGCGGAGGCCGTCGAGGCCGGGCGGCAGGTGGCGGTCGCGGACGCGGCGCACGCCAACGGCGCGGACGCCCGCCTGCTCGACCTGCTGCGCGACCACGTCCCGCTGGACCGGCTGGCCGCCTTCGCAGCGTGGAACACTGCCGCGAACACGATCGGCACAGCGCTCGCGCAGGCCAGCGTCGCCCGGCACGCGCGGACGCCCGCCCAACAGGAGGCGCAACGGGCCTTCCTGGCGCATCGCTTCATCGAAGACTGGGCATACCAGCGCCTCACACGGGACCGTCTGCGCGACTGGCTGGAGGGCACTACGGGCCGCCGCGAGCCGGAGGCAGAGCGCCTGGACGCGGCCCACGCGTGGATCGCGGCGGAGCTGCGCGCCGGGCTGGACGCGCTGCCACCCTTCGCCCGCTACACGGTCCAGGACGTGCGCCTGCCCTGGGGCCGCACCTTCGAAGTGGACTTCACACTGGCGCCGGGCTAGCGCGGCTGGCATTGCGATCGGGCTGAGGGATTGGGTAGACTACGGAGCAGCATGGCGCTCGCCCGGTGCCGACCTCACGCCCAGACCAGGAAGACAGATCGGAGCCAGCACGTATGCCTGAGACACTAGAGCTTTCCGAGCGGCCCGAAGCGGACGAGATGTACATGATCGCCGGTTGGCGGCAGTGGGCGGACGCCGGGTCGGTGTCGTCGGCGCTGCCTCAGTACCTGATCCAGCAGTCCAGGGCGCGGCGGATCGGGACCATCCACCCGGATGGGTTCTACCTGTTCCAGATCCCCGGCACGCACGACCTGGTGCGCCCCACCGTGGAGTTCGAGGAGGGCTATCCCCGGGCGCTCAAGGCCCCGGAGAACCACCTGTATTACACCGAAAACAACGGGCGCGGCGTGGTGATCTTCGTGGGCGACGAGCCGCACCTGGACGTCGAGCGGTACATCGGCGCGCTGCTGGAAGCCGCCCGGCAGTTGAAGGTCAAGCGCATCGTCGGCCTCGGCGGGGTGTACGGCGAGCTGCCCTACAACAAGGAGCGCATGATCTCAAGCAACTACAGCCTGCGCAGCTTGAAGGACGAGGTATCGCAGCTCGCCGTCGAGCTGTCGGAATACCGGGGCGGCGCGAGCATCGGCTCGGTCCTGTGCCGCCGCGCGGGCGACGCCGGGATCGAGTACGTGGGGCT
>CAZGLU010000175.1:2435-3043 GCA_964526095.1 uncultured Anaerolineaceae bacterium
GGGCTGTACGCCTTCGTGCCCACCTACGACTTCTCCACCATCGCGGAGATCGGCAACTCGATCCGCATCGAGAACGACTTCATGGCATGGCTGGGGATCATGCGCCGCATCAACTACATGCTGAAGACCAGCTTCAACCTGAGCGACCTGGAGCGTAAGAGCAAGCGGCTCGTCCAGGTTATGGACGAGAAGGTGGACGAGCTGGCGAACGCCGCGCCGGAACTCGAGCTGCACGACTACTTCGAACGGCTCGCGGACGCCTTCACAGAGCGGCCCTTTAACCCGCTCGCCGACGTGTGGGAACAGGAGATCCGGCGCATCTTCGACGAGGATGACGAGGCCGAGACGTAACCGCCGCCCCTGATGCCCCTCGCACTGTGCTAGACTCTAAGCGAACTATGCACGCTGCTCGAACGGGATGGATGTACTGGTAGAAAGGAAGTGACCATGGCAACCGAAGTTGCGACGCTGGCCGGGGGCTGTTTCTGGTGCCTGGAGGCGGTCTACGACGAGTTGAGGGGCGTGCAAGACGTGGTATCCGGCTACGCGGGCGGGCACGTTCCAAACCCCAGTTACCAGCAGGTGTGCACCGGCGCGACCGGGCACGC
>CAZGLU010000175.1:3053-6151 GCA_964526095.1 uncultured Anaerolineaceae bacterium
CGAAGTCGTGCAGATCACGTTCGACCCGGACGAGGTGTCGTTCAGGGACCTGCTCGACGTGTTCTTCACCATCCACGACCCCACCACGCCGAACCGTCAGGGCAACGACGTCGGGCCGCAGTATCGCTCCGCGATCTTCTACCACTCGCCGGAACAACGAGCGATCGCCGAGCAGACGATCGCCGAGCTTAACGCGGCGGGCATCTGGGGCGCGCCGATCGTCACCGAGGTCAGCCCGCTCGACACGTTCTACCCGGCGGAGGACTACCACCAGGAGTATTTCGTGAAAAACCCCAACCAGGGCTACTGCCGCGTGGTGATTGCCCCAAAGGTGGCGAAGTTCCGCCAGAAGTACCTGGAGCGCCTGAAGGCATAAGGGCGGGGCCGGTTCAGGCCCCCGCCGCCCGGATGGCCGCGCTCACATCCGTGTTGTAAACGACTTCGTCCAGGTCGAAGACGAACCAGGGCGTGCCCTCGTCCATCCACGTGACGCTGCCGGTAGCCGGGATCAACAGGCCGTGATAACGGCGCCAGCTCGTCGCCTCGTTGCGCCACAGGATCTTCGCCTCGTCCTTCGCGCCCCGATAGCGGAGCGTCTCGAGGCGGCGCAGCAGCCCGCTGTCCGGGTCGAACGTCGCCGTGAACGAGTCCTCGCGCTCCTCGTAGGGCACGAAAAGCCGCGCCGTCACACGGTCAACCGGCTCCCACCGCACGCGCGGATCGGTCACATACACCGAGGGGAACCACAGCGACTCGGCCCACAGGCCGATGTTGGCCGCCATGTCGGTCTTCGGCTCGTTCGCGACCGTCCCGAACGGCAGCTCCAGGCGGGCCTTGCCGTCCAGGTAGTACTCGTTCACGCGCATCACCGGCAGCCCGAACCACGTCGCCTCGATATAGTGACGGTAGCCCTGCCCGGCCGCCAGCACAAAGCGGAACCGCCCTGGGAAGCGGATCGGGCCAAAGCGCAGCGTGGTGCGGCCCGTGATCACGGCGGACGTGATCACGGGGACGCGCCCGCCGCCGATCACGTCATAAAAGCGGGCCACCGGCTCCGGCAGGCCCGCCGGAAGGTCCACCCATTCGAGCGCCGGGGTTGGCTCCGGGTAGGCGCTGAAGGCCGCGGGCTTGACTTTCAGACCGGCCCAGGCGGCGGCCAGCGCGCCGAGCACCAGCGCCGATCCATTCCGTCGAGTCATGTGCTGATTTCCTCCTGCGTGCAGTGTCCCGAACGGGGCGCGAGGCCGGACCGGGCCGGAACCTCACGCCCCGCGAGGTATTGAGATCGCGGCGCTACTCGCGCACCACGCCCTTTTTCAGGATGATATTCGCGTACAGGGACGTCTCGCTCGTCGAGACGATCGCGTACGCCGTGCGCGCCCGCTCGTAGAACGCGAAGCGCTCGATGTATTCGAAGTCCTCAAACGGCTCGTAACGCTGGATGATGGTGCGGTACTCGTCCCAGATCACGGGCTTGTAGTCGTGGCCGGGCACCACCGCCATCAGCGCGACGGGGCGCTCGACAAACGTATCCAGCGGGAAGAAACGCATGATCGCATCCAGCAGCTCCGGCACGGTGTTGCCGTCGCTGCGCACGAGGCGCTGGGCCATGCTGGCGGCCGGGAAGTTGCCGTCGCCGATCACCAGCTCGTCACCGTGCCCCATCTCCATCAGGACCTTGAGCAACTCCGGTGAGAGGATGCTCGGGATACCTTTTAACATCGCGTCTGCTCCTCTCGTCGCGTTACGCCAGCAACTCGTCTTCGCGCTCGCGGAAGTAGCGGGCGGTCTGCATCACCATGTCGTCGAGGGTCTGCTTGTCGGGCTTGCCGTACATGGCGGGGTACGGGGCGCCGCCCGGTCCCAGCGGCTCGGGCGTGACGTAGCAGCCCTCGCGGTTGAAGCCGATCAGGTACAGCGCGCGGATGACGGTGTCCAGGTCCAGCGAGCCCAGGCCGAGCGCAAGGCGGTTGCTGTCGGCCAGGTGCACGTTGACCAACTGCTCGCCGGCGTCCAGCAGCGCCGCGCCGATGTGCGCCTCCTCGACCTGCATGTGGTACACGTCGGCGTTGATGTGCTGCACGCCGGGGTGGTTCACCGCCGCGATGTACGCCTTGGCCTCCGCCACGCTGCGCACCAGGCTGACCTCCGCCGAGCGGATCGGCTCGATGGCTGCCTTGACGTTGTACTCGGTGAACAGGTCCGCCACCGAGCGCAGGGTCTCGACGCTGCGCTCGAACTCGGTGTCGTCGTACTTCTCCGGCCGCCCGACCGCCCCCGGCACGACCAGCAGGTACGACCCGCCCACCGCCGCCGTGAACGGCACCTCACGCTTCAGGTAGTCGATCGCCGCCTGGCGGTGCACCGCCCGGTTGCTCGACAGGTCGTTGTCCACGCTGAACATGCCGCACACCCCGCCGACCGTGATGCCGTGGTCGCCCAGGATGCGCAGCGTCTCGTCCACCTTGTAGCCCAGGTCCGGCCCGTAGTGGTTGCCGTGCAGCTCGATGTAGCGGATCCCGGCGCGCTCCAGGCGTGCCGCCGACTCGGCCAGCGGCTCCATCCCGAAGCCCCAGTTGCTCCACGACAGGTTCAGCCGCCGCTCGAACCGCTCCGGATGCTCCCGCTTGAGCGTCTCGAACGCCGTCCGGATCTCCTCCGTCTTGACCTCGTAATTTTGTGGTTTCACAGGAATTCCCCTTGGTGCAAAAATAGTCCACTCCTGCCTGCGCGACGGCGCGATCACCGGCCCCGGTAAGCCGGGCCAGGGGCCATCCGGCGCAAGCGTATAAACCGCGCATAAACACCCTATAAGGGTAACCCTCCGCCGCGCTCCCGCCAAAATTCGCGGCGGCGGGCTGTCCGCGTCCGCGCGCCGCCGCCCCGATCCTGACGTGCCCCCCAGACCGGAGCGGGATAGAATCCGGGCGTGCGCAGCCGCTCGCCGGGAGAGGAACCCATGAGACGCCGCCCCCTCCGCACGTCGGATGTCGCCCGCGCGGTTGGCATCCACCCGAACACGGTGCGCCTGTACGAGGCGTGGGGCTTCCTCCCGCCGATCCCCCGGGCGCGCAATGGCTACCGGCAGTTCACCCCGG
>CAZGLU010000175.1:6161-7508 GCA_964526095.1 uncultured Anaerolineaceae bacterium
GCTGGCGCTGCGGGCCACCTGGCTCGGCGGCGCGATCCGGCGCGTGGCCCTGGCGACCATCCGCTGCGGGGCCGAGGGCGACCTGCCCGCCGCGCTGGACCAGGCGCGCGCCCTGCGGCAGCTCGTCGGCGCGGAGCAGGCCCGCGCCGAGGCAGCAGCCGACGTCCTCGAAAGCTGGGCCAGCCTGACGGAAAGCCCACCGGGTGAGGAACCGTCCGGCCTGTCCATCGGTCAGGCCGCGCGACACCTGGGCGTCACAGTTGACATGCTGCGCAACTGGGAGCGCAACGGGCTGGTCGCCCCCGCACGGGACGCGCGGCACGGCTATCGCATCTACGGCCCGGCCGACCTCGCACGCCTGCGCGTGATCCGCACGCTGCGCCAGGCCCGCTACAGCACGATGGCGATCCTGCGCATGCTCACCGCGCTCGACACCGGGCAGCGTGACGGCCTGCGCGCCGTGCTCGACACGCCCGCCCCAAACGAACTCCCAGCCGAGGATGCCTTCTACGCCACCGATCACTGGCTGACCACGCTGCGCGAGATCGTGGCGAGCGCGGACGCGATGGTGCAACTGCTGGAATGGCTGACCGGCGAACCCGCGTAGCAGCCCACGCCCATCTGCCTGATGCGCCCGGCCCCAATTCTCGCCAAATTTAGAACAAATGTGCTATAATTCAGGGTGAAGATCAGCGACAGAGCGAGCCATCCCGTCGATGCACCTGACACGCTCCCAACCGAAACAACACACACGCTGGCGCGTGCGGATCCGCCGCCACCCCGGACGGCGGGCAAACCGCGTCACGCCGCTGTGGAGCGATCTGCTGGCGGCGCGCGGCCTCTCCCCGGCGACGATCGCGCACTTCCGGCTCAGGCCGCGCGGCAAAGGCTGGACGTACCCCGTGCAGCCCGGCCTGGACTGCATGCGCTGGAAGGCGTTCGACAGCAGCGCGCGGCCCAAATACCGCTGGCTGCCGGGCAAGCTCCCCGGCACCACCTTTTACGACCCGGACGGGCAGCTCGCCGCACGCATCGCCGCCGCCGGGGGCGAGCTGTGGCTGGCCGCGGGCGAGGCGGACGTGTGGGCCTTGTGGGAAGGCGGGCTGCACAACGCGACCTGCATGTTCGACGGGGAGGCGAAGAACGTCCCGCCCTGGTTCGTGGACGCGCTGCGCCGCCTCGACGTGCGCGCGGTCCACATCGCGCCGGACCGCGACCGGACAGGCATCCTGTTCGCGCAGAAGCTGCGCCAGACGCTGGACGACGCGGGCATCCCCCTCTCGATCCGCGCCCTGCCGTTCCCGCCGGACAGCAAGGCCGACATCGGGCGCCTGCTCCAGACCGTCG
>CAZGLU010000176.1:0-7495 GCA_964526095.1 uncultured Anaerolineaceae bacterium
GACCTAGAGCACGAGATGATCGAGGGGTGATGGAAACAGGCGCCGGGCCAGTGCGAAACAGCCTCCGGTTTGCTCTATACAGTTCACCACACACATTTCATAGATGGAACTATGAGGCTTCGATTGTTGCGTAACTGCTATCGTAATTGTAGGGTGAAGTCCGAGGCAGCGTCAACCTTGTGAATCGGCGCAGCGGCAGCCAAACCGGGAGATCTGCCGGGCGCGGCACGAGTTGGTTGACACGCGGCGCAACCTGGGCATATAATGAGAGTAAGTTTGGAACCGCTTCCATGAGTTGAGGGGTTGTGGTTGCCATGCAACCGCCAACGATCCGGGAGGTCGCCAAACGCGCCAAGGTGGGCGTAGGCACCGTCTCGCGCGTGCTGAACGGCAGCACGCAGGTCCGCGAAGAAACGCGCCAGCGCGTGTTGCAAGCCATCGAGGAGCTCGGTTTCAGCCCGAACCGGGCGGCGCAACAGCTTTCGGGCGGCAAAACGTTCACCATCGGCGTCGTTTCACCCTTCTTCACCTTCCCCTCCTTCGTCGAGCGCCTGGCAGGCATCCAGAACACACTTGACGGGTCCGCCTACGACCTGACGTTATACAGCATCCGCACCACGACGCAGATGCAGCGGCGCATGGCGACCATCGTCGGGCAAAAGCGCGTGGATGGCCTGATCGTGCTGTCGCTGCCCTTCGACGAGGAGGGCATCCATCGCCTGAACCCGGCGATGCCGATCGTGGTGGTGGACAGCGATCATGTCACGCATTACCCGCACATCCTGATCGACAACGTCCGGGGCGGCGCCCTGGCGACGGAATACCTGATCCGCGCCGGGCACACGCGCATCGGCTTCATCGGGGACCGGATCGACAACCTGTTCGGCTTCACCAGCACACTGCGCCGGTTTGAAGGCTTCCGCAACACGCTGGAGGAGGCCGGGCTGGCGCTGAACATGGATTGGTGCCGCTTCCCGGAGCATGGGGAGGAGCCAGCCCGGCAGGCCGCGCTGGAGATCCTCTGCCAACCGGAGCGCCCGACGGCGATCTTCGCCGCCATCGATACGCTGGCCTTCGGCGTGCTGGAGGCCGCTTCCAACCTGGGGCTGCGCGTGCCGGACGACCTGGCGGTGATCGGGTTCGACGACGTGCAGGCGGCCAAGTACGCCAAACTGACGACGATCCGGCAGCACCTATTGGACAGCGGCGAACTCGGCGCGCGGCTGCTGCTTCAGTGGCTGCAAGGCGAGCCAGTTCCGAAGGACGCCTGGCGTACGAGCATGCCACTCGAGATCGTGAAACGAGCGACCGCTTGAAGCACCGTCTTTTATCGACCTGTTGTGGAACCGCTTCCACACCTGTTCAGAAATGAGATGAGCCGTGCTGTACCGACCACCTGACCCAACGCTGCGACTGTGGGATACCTGGATCTTCCGGGTAGATGACGCCTTTCACCTGTTCCACCTCCAGGCGAGCGAGGGCGACGTCGGCTGCACATCCATCGGCCACGCGGTCACGCGCGACTGGGTCCACTGGGAGACGCTGCCGACCGTGCTTGAGCGCGGGCGCGACACCGCCTGGGACGCCGGGCCGCTGATGACCGGCATGGTCGTCCCACACGAAGGGCGCTACTTCCTGTTCTACGGCTCGATGGTGGACCGCGTGCAGCGCATCGGGCTGGCCGTGTCGGACGACCTGATCGCGTGGGAGAAGCTGGGTGACCGCCCGATATTGGAGGCGGCGGGGCCGTGGTACGAGACCGACCCGGCCCAGACGCTCAACTATGAAACGGCCTGGCGCGACCCGTACGTGTTCTACCACGCGCCGGACGCCTGTTACTACGCGTTCATCTGCGCGCGGGCCGCTGGCGCGGGCGATACGGGCGGGGGATGCGTGGCCGTGGCGCGCAGCACGGACCTGCTGACGTGGACGCTGCTGCCCCCGGCGTACGTTTCGGACGCGCACACCTGCCTCGAGGTGCCGGAATATTTCCGCCTGGGCGACCGGCACATCATCACCTACACGGCCAGCTATCACTTCGGCACGCCCTACCCCGCACACGATCCTTATCAAGCAGCGGGATCGTTCTACCTGGAGTCGGAGGCGCTGCTGAGCGGCTATCACGTCCCGGACGGGGATGACCGTCTGAACACCAGCGCCCCGCTCGGCGTGCGCAACTACGTGGGGCGCAGCATCCCGGACCCGGCGGACCCCACCCGGCGGCTGTACTACTACCACCACGTCCTGCCCGCGCCGGGCGACCCGCCGCCGGGTTCGCTCAGCGCGATCAAGTACCTGGAGGCCGACGCGGACGGCACGCCGACGCTGCGCTACGCGCCGCTGCTGGAGCCGTTCACCGGGCGGGCCGTGCGCGCCGATGCGCCACTGGGACCGGATCAGCCGCTCGCGCTGCTGGCCGAAGACGCCGCCGACGGGATCTTCGAGGCGACCGTCAATGTGCCGTACGCCGGGATCTGCTTCCGTATGGAGCGTGGAGCAGACGGGGTACCGCACGGCCTGGCGGCCTGGCTCGCGCCCAGCCACGCAGGCGACACAAACCTGGTCGTGATGCTGGGCACCGTGCGGTTTCCGAACGGCCGCACCGGGCAGCGCCCCTACTTCGGCGGGCCGCTGGCGCTGGCCCGGCTCGCGTCGGGCGCGAGCGACTTCCCGCTGCGGCTGCGCGTCGTGTGCCGTGACGCCTTCGCGGATGTTTACGTGGACGACGTGCTGCGCATCTCTTACACGTTCGATGCGGCGCACCAGCCCGGTGGGGCCGGTGCCGGCGCATTTTACGCCGGTCTTCCGAAGGCCGGCCCGGTCGGGCACGTCAGTGTGCGCCGGTTCGAGCTTGATCGATAGCACGGCACCATGTTGGGTGCCATCCCGCTCGCAAACGGGGTGAAAGGAGGCCGCCCGAACAAAAAACGCTGGTACTGATGACAACACCTCGTAGGCATTTAGGCATTTCGATACTGGAGGTTCAGATGAAAGCTAAATTGATGGTGATCCTGGTCATCGCCGCCCTCGTGCTCCCGATGACCGCACTGGCGCAAGACAAGACGGAAGTCACCCTATGGTTCCACTCCGGCCAGGGCAGCGAGCGTGACGCATTGGCCGACCAGATCGAGCGCTTCAACGCGCAGAGCGAAGAGTACGAGGTTGTGCCGATTGAGGTTCCGGAGGGCAGCTACAGCGACCAGGTCAGCGCGGCGGCGCTGGCGGGCGACCTGCCCTGCGTGCTGGACTTCGACGGCCCGAACGTGTACGCCTACGTTGCCTCCGGCGACCTGATCGCGCTGGACGAGTACTTCAGCGAGGATTTGCTGAGCGACGTGCTGCCCTCGATCATCGATCAGGGGACCGTGGACGGCCAGCTTTACAGCCTGGGCCAGTTCGACAGCGGCCTGGCGCTGTGGGGCAACCGCGCCATGCTGGAAGAGGCGGGCGTGCGCATCCCGGAGGGGATCGACGACCCGTGGACGCTGGACGAGTTCAACGCGGCGCTTGAGGCCCTCGCGGCCGTCGTGCCGGAGGATGGCTACGTCATCGACCTTCAGTTCAACCTCGTCGGTGAATGGTACTCCTACGCCTTCGGCCCGTGGCTGCGCAGCTTCGGCGGCGACACGATCGACCGCGAGACCTACGAGACGGCTGAAGGCTTCCTGAACGGCCCGGAGGCCGTCGCGTTTGGCGAGTGGCTCCAGGGGCTGTTCGAGGCGGGCTATGCCACCGCGACCCCGGTTGACCCGACCGCCGACTTCACCGAAGGACGCGTGGCGCTGAGCTACGTGGGTCACTGGATGTACCCGACCTACAGCGAGGCCCTGGGCGAAGACCTGGTGCTGATCCCCGCGCCCGACTTCGGGAACGGCGCGGTGACGGGCATGGGTTCGTGGAACTGGGGCATCACCAGCACGTGCGAAAGCCCGGAGGGCGCAGCGGCGTTCATCAGCTTCCTGATGGAGCCGGAGAACATCGTGCAGACGACCGAGGCCAACGGCGCGGTTCCGGCGCGCCTGTCGGTGCTTGCCGCCGATGAGCGCTACGCCGAGGGCGGCGACCTGTACATCTACGTGCAGCAGCTTGAGAGCGGCATCGCCGTCCCGCGCGCGCAGACCGCCGTCTACCCGGCCATCTCGACGGCCATGGAAGACGCGATCAACGCCATCGCACGCGGCGAGGACGTTCAGGCGGCCCTGGACTCCGCCGTGGACTCCATCGACTCAGCCATCGAAAACCTGGGCAGCTAGCGGCAAACGCGAGGCAGCTCACGTCCGGGGAGAGCAATCTCCCCGGACTTTTCAGGAGAGACTCCGATGGGCACGTTTATCCAACAACGCTTCGGGGGACAACGTGGGCGTGACTTCCTGATGGCCATGCTCATGGGCGGCCCGGCGTTCCTGCTGCTGGCGCTGTTCATGATCTGGCCGTTCATCCGGGGCATCGACCTGAGCCGCACCAACCAGCGCTTCGACGGCGCGCAGGCTGCCAACGTCGGATGGTCCAACTACGACCGGCTGCTCAAGGTGAACCTGATCCGTCTGCCGGACATCCCGGAGACGCTGCCCGACCGCGCCCCGGCTGCGGGGTGGTATCGCAGCAGCGACGGCGAGCTGATCTTCCGCTGGCGCGCGCGCGGGCTGGAGGAGATCGGGCTGGGCGCATACGCGGACTACGAGATCGCCCGCCAGTTCTCCCTCGCCGGTAACCAATATGCCGTGATCGCCAAAGATCCGCTTTTCTGGAAGGCCCTGCTGAACAACTTTTATTTCGCGCTGGTGGTCGTGCCCGTGCAGACCGGGCTGGCGCTCTTGCTGGCGCTGCTGATCAACCAGAAGCTGCCATTCCGCAACGTGTTCCGCACGATTTATTTCAGCCCGGTCGCGACAGCGATGGTGATCATCGCCGTGGTGTGGCTGTTCCTGTATAACCCGCAGTTCGGGCTGCTCAACCAGATGATCACGGCCATCAGCGGGGGGCGCCTGGGGCCGTATGGGTGGCTGCAAAGCTCCTCGATGGCGATGCCGGCGATCATGATCATGTCGATCTGGCAGGGCGTCGGGTTTCAGATGGTGATCTTCCTGGCCGGGCTGCAAGACATCCCCGAAGACCTGTACGAGGCAGCCGGGATCGACGGGGCGAACGCGTGGCAGAAGTTCCGCTTCGTGACGCTGCCGATGCTGCGCAACACGACGATCTTCGTCGTGCTGACCACGACGATCCTCGCCTTCCGGCTGTTCGACCAGGTGAACGTGATGACGCCCGACGGCGGGCCGAACGAGTCCACGGCGACGATGGTGTGGTACGCGATCCGGCGCGGCTGGGGCCAGAGTGAGGTCGGGTATGCGTCCGCGATCTCGATCGTGTTCGTGGTGATCGTGCTGATCATCTCGCTGGTACAACGCGGCGTGGTCCGCTCCGAGAGCAGCCTGGATTAGGGGGCATCATGGCAACTGCGACCCTTTCCCAACAGCAGGCATCCGACGCCGAACGCAATGCGCGGATCGCCCGGGCCCGCAAGATCGTGCGCCGCGTGCTGATCTACAGCTTCATGAGCGCGCTGGCGTTCATCTTCCTGTTCCCGATCATCTTCATGATCGTGGCGGCCTTCAAGCCCAACGAGCGCGTGATCGCCGACCTGTCGAGCGTGCGCGCGTTCCTGCCGGACCCGAGGACGCTGACCACAGCCAATATTCAAGACGTGTTCGCACGGGTACCGTTCGAGCGGCTGGCGTTCAACTCGATCTTTATCACGCTCGTCACGGTGATCGCCGGGCTGTTCGTCAACAGCATGGCGGCCTTCGTGCTGGCCCGGCTGCGCTGGGTAGGCCGCGCGCTGATGCTGGGCATCGTCGTGTCGCTGATCATCATCCCGCTGGAGGCCATCGCCGTGCCGCTGATGATGCAGGTCAACCAGATGAGCACGCTGCTCAATCTGGTCTTCACCGGCATCCTGCTCTTGCTGACGGGCCTGTTCTGGGCCGCCGCATGGAGCGCGGTGGGGCAATGGCTGGAGACCGACAGCACGGCGAGCCTGCCGGTCCCCGTGCAACTGCTGATCCGGGCGGTGGTGGTGGCGATCCTGGCGCTGCCGCTGGAGATCCTGACCGTGCTGCTGATCCAGCAGACGATGGACGGCGGGAGCTGGTTGAACACGTACCACGTGCAGATCCTGCCCTTCCTGGCGGAGCCGTTCTCGATCTTCTTGTTCTATCAGTTCTTCATCGGCATCCCGCGTGACTTCGATGAAGCGGCCTACGTGGACGGGGCCGGGCCGTTCCGCATCTACTGGCAGGTGATGGTCCCGCTCTCGCGCCCGGTCTTCGCGACGGTCGCGATCCTGAAGTTCCTGCAATTCTGGGCGGCATACCTGTGGCCGCTGATGGTGACGCGCAGCGAGGGCGTGCGGCCCCTGATGGTGGGCATGGACTTCTTCCAAACGCAGATGCCCGTCAAATGGGGCAGCATCATGGGCTACGCGGCGATGGTGACGATCCCGGTGCTGATCATCTTCCTGCTGTTCCAGAAGTGGTTCATCCAGAGTGTGAGCAGCAGCGGCGTGAAGGGGTAGCGAGGCGGAACAACGCGCCCCTTAAGTAAAAAGCGGTGAGGAGCCAGACCTCACCCCGCTCGCGTTCGCTCGCCCCCCTCTCCAACTTGATTTGGGGAGGGGCGATATGTCCCCTCGCATACGCCTTTTTACTGCCCTTCGCCCGCGTGGGAGAAGGGGCCAGGGATCCATCGGGAAAACGTACAGCCTGCTCCAGACGTACCGGGCGGACAGCGGGTATACTGGTCGGCGTGGCGGGCGCCGGACAGGCGCGGTAGGAAAGGGGGCAAACCATGAAGATCCTCAGCGCGGCGGACGTGCGGGCGGCAGTGGATATGCGCGCGGCCATCGACGCGATGCGTGCGGGGTTTATCGCGCTCTCGACCGGGCGGGCGTACGTCCCTGTGCGCGGCGTGATGGAGACGCCGAACGGGATGCTGCTGACGATGCCCGCGCACCTCGAAGGGTCGCCGGTGAGCGCGGTGAAGATCGTCGCCGTACACCCGGCGAACGTGGAGCGCGACCTGCCGACGATCCACGCGGCGGTGCTGGTCACAGATGGCGCGACGGGGATGCCGTTGGCGCTGATGGAGGGCAGCGGGCTGACCGCGCTGCGCACCGGGGCCGCGTCCGGGCTGGCGACGGACCTGCTGGCCGTGCCCGACGCCTCGACCCTGGCCGTGATCGGCGCGGGCGTCCAGGCGCGGACGCAGATCGCGGCGGTGTGCGCCGTGCGGCCAATCAGCGAGATCCGCGTGTTCAGCCTGACGAGGGCGGAGTCGCTCGCCGCCGAACTGCGCGACACGCTCGACGCGCGGATCGTCGTCGCGCCCACGGCCCAGGCGGCGCTGGACGGGGCACAGGTGATCGTCGCGGCGACGACCAGCGCCAAGATCGGAAGAGCACACGTCCTGAACTCCAGTCACGAGATTCCATCTCGTA
>CAZGLU010000177.1:0-7478 GCA_964526095.1 uncultured Anaerolineaceae bacterium
GATAATGAGCGGTGACTGGAGTTCAGACGTGTGCTCTTCCGATCTCCACGTCGTCGGTCGCGCGGATCATCAACTGGCCGGTCTGGTTGCGGTCGTGGTAGCTGAAAGACAGGTGCTGGATCTTGGCGAACAGCTCATTGCGCAGGTCATACGCGATGCTCTGCGAAAGCCGTTCGGCCATGTAGTTCATGACGAACGAGAACAGCCCGCGCGCGATGGCGAAGGCGATGATCGCGGCACCGGCGGCGATGATGGCGCTTTCCGCGTTGCCCGCCCGTGCCTGTAGTGCCTCGACGGTCGTGCCCTGCTGCTGCGCGATCTGGCTCAGCACCTGGGGCGGCAGGTCGAGGAACATATTGGCCATCACGCCGCCCGTGATCTCGTCGATGATGTTGCTGACCAGCCGGGGCACCATCAGCATCGCGCCCGTCGAAACGAACAGCGCGAAGTAGGCGATCGCAGCGGTCATCCGGTGGCGACGCAGGTAGCGCAGCGCGCGGCCCAGGTCCTTCATGCCCGCGCGGTTTTCTCCAGCCCCGCGCGCGCGGCCTCCTCTATGAGCCTGTATGCCTTGCATTCATTTTCCTCGACGTTAGCTAACGGTATCCGGCTCTGGCTGCGGGTGGTGCGGCAGGTCGATGCCCATCTCCTCCGCCCGCTCGATCAACCCGCACAACACCTTGTCGAGCAGGGCGAGCAAAGTGGCCTGCTCCTCGGCGGTCAACGAGTCAAACAGGCTGTCGATGAACCGCGCGAACTCCGGCGCGCGCTCGTTCACCAGCGCCTCGCCCGCCGCCGTGATGCGGATCAGGAACTGGCGGCGGTCGGTCGGGTGCAGCTCGCGCTCGATCAAACCCTGCTCCTCCAGGCCGTTCAGCAGCGCGCTGACGGTGTTGCGGCTCACGCGCAGAAACTTGCTCAGCCCGCTCGGCGAGATCCCCTCGGTGTTGCCCAGGTTTCGCTCTACCAGCAGACGGACCAGGAGCTGCATACGCGCGACAGACAGCGTCTCTTTGTGATACTGCCCACTCAACAGGCTCAACAGGTGCGAGATGACCTTGAAGTGGCGGAACAGATCGATCTTGGCCGGGTCCGGCGACTGGAGGATGCCGTTCATCACAGCCTCGATCTCAGGCGGGTGACGGAGCCGGGACTTTCCATGGTCGCACATGTGCAGTCTCCCTATTTCCGGCAAATATGCAGCGCAGAACTATACGCCATAGAACTATCTCTGTCAAGGGGGATCTTGCAGCGTGACACGGCAGCACCGACGGACGATCAGGGCGCCGCCGCGTCCTTCAGGTGCGCGTCGAAGAAGGCGATCGTGCGCTCGACGAACAGCGCATCCCCCTCCCCGACGAAGGTGTGCGGCTGCCCGGCGTAGATCTGGCACTCGACGAGTTTGCCGAGCGCCTCCAGCCGCGTGCAGAGGTCCTCCGACCACTCGACCGGCACCTGGTCGTCGTTCGTGCCGTGATGCACGCTGACCGCCGCCTCGATGTGGTCCAGGTGGAAGATCGGGGAGATCAGTTGGAGCACGTCGGGCGGGGTCGCCAGTTCCTCATGGCCGCGCGTGCCGTTCGACCATTCGAGGATCTTGCGGTAGTTCTCGACCTCGTCGCCGCTCATCGCGGCGTAGAGCACCGCCGCATCGACGTAGGCGCTCGCGGTCAGCACGCGCAGCGCGATCCCGCCGCCCATGCTGTGCCCCCACAGCCCGATCGCGTCCCGGTCCGCCTGCTCAAGCGCGCCCGGCCTGCCGCCGTACAACTGCACCAGGGCGATCAGGTTCAGCACGTCCACCGCCATGCCGATGCGGAAGCGGTCGTCGCCGGTGTCCGAGGGCGGGTAGCCGCGCAGGTTGGGGTGCAGCACGAGGTAGCCCGCGCGGGCCAGGGCGTCGGCGTAGCGGGTCGTGTAGTCGAGGGTGTAGTACGCCGCCGGGTTGACGTAGCCGTGCAGCGCGATGATCACCGGGAACGGCCCCTCCCCCGCCGGGACGTTCATGAAGCCGTAGATCGTCAGCCCGTCGCTGGGGTACGAGATCAGGTAGCGCGTGAAGGCGGGGGTGCGCTCCATCTCCTGGACGACCTCCAACATGCCGCCGCCATAGGCACGCGCGGCCAGCTCGTCCACGCGCAGGCCCTGGTACGGATCGGGCGTCGGGAACGGCGTCGCCGTGGCTTGCAGCGCCGCGACGGGTCCGCCCCAGGCCGCCAGGAGGCTCACAACCAGCAGGAACGCGGCGACAGCCGCCGCGACGATGTGCGTGTATCTCATAGGGAACCCTTGCTGAGATGGTACAGGTGCGCCCCGGTCGCGGTTGAGCGGGGCGCACGGGCGTCAATACATCATAAAGGCGTGTGTTAACCGACTGCGGCCTCGGTTGCCGCCGCGTCTGCTGCGTCGTCCATCGTGTCGCCCATCCCGGCCTCGCCGCCTGCGGCGAGGTCATCGAACGGCGCGCGCACGATCTCGAACGTGTCCGGCAGGTCGTCGCCTCCCATCGCGGCCAGCTTGGCGAAGATGGCGTACACCTCACCGTCGCGCAGGGCGGCGGTCGTGGCGGGCTGGGCCAACTCGGACTCGGCCACCACGCTCGCGGTCTGCCAGCCGTCGGCGCTCTGCAACGCGACCACCGTCTGCGACGCCACGACCGCGAACAGCGTGCCGTCCTCGCGCAGCACCAGGCCGTCCGCGCCGTTGATCGCCCGGTCCAGCTCGACCTCGGTCATATCCTGCGGGCTGTCCACCGGGACCTTAAAGAGCTGGCCGGTGTTCGCCTTGGCGACGAGCAGGTAGCCGTCCGGGTGGTAGTCGAGGCCGTTCAGGTTGAAGCCCTCCCCGGCGAAGCGCTCATCCTCCAGGAAGATCGACGCGTTGCCCTCCGGGTCCACCTGGAAGATCACCGGGGCGAAGCTGTTGGTCACATAGGCGTTGCCTGCCGCATCGACGGTCACATCGTTGGCGAAGTGCCGGTCACCCTCGTAGAGGTCCGACAGATCCGCGTAGAACAGTTCCTCGCCGGTCTCGAGGTCGAAGGCCATCAGCGTGGCGATCGGCCCCTCCTCGACCGGCCCGGCGAACACCGCCGGGTTGTTGTTGCAGACCAGCAGCCGGTCGTTCGCGGCGTCGATGTGGATGCCCACCGACGCCATCAATTTGTCGTTCTCGATCAGCGGCGTGATGGTGCCATCGTCCTGCACCTCGAAGATCGTGCCCTCAGCCAGCGAGCCGAGCAGGAAGTGCCCACGCTGGGCGTCCCACTCGATGCCTTCGGGGAACAGCCCCTCACGCTCGACCACAACCTCGTTGGGCGCTCCGTCGTCCTGGGCGAAGGCCGCCGGGAGCGCCGCAAGCGCGGCAACCAGCACGGCCAGGGAAAGCAAGCGTAAGATCGGTGATGTCTGCATGGTGTCGCTCCTTCTAAGCCTCGGAAGGCGGGCGATCCTACATGCAGAATATAGCAAACAGGGCCGGTTTTAGTCCGGCCCTGGGCTGATGCGGTAAACGATAATGGCGGGGGAACGCGGGGGTCCGCGCGCCGGGCGGGCTAGCCTATCAGGTCGTCGTCCTCGTCGTCGGGCAGCAATTCCTCGATGTACGCGGCGAACGGATCGTGCGGGCCGAGATCCGGCGGCAGATCCGCGTCGAGGTCCAGGCTGCTCAGGTGACGCAGATCGACGGACTCCGGGCGGGCCGCACGCGCCGCCGCCCGCGACCCGGACGGCCAGAACAGCGCCGTCAGGCGGTGGATGCTGTCCAGCAGGCGGCGGTTGAACTCCTCGTGATCGCCCAGGCCGATCCCCCGGCTGATCTCATGCATCGCGCGGCGGGCGTAGATGTAGGCGGCCAGCACCTTCGGGTTCGTCTCCGGCGGGAAGTAAACCGCGATCTCCTGGTGCCCGGCGAGCAGGATCATCGTGTAAAACGAGGACGTGCCGAACGACGACACAAGCGCGTGGAATGGGTTCGGCTCGGCAGGCGCGTTCGCGTCGGCGTCCGGCGCGGGCGGCTCGCCGACCATGCCCACCACGTCATCGGAAAACGGCAGGTCGAACTCCCGCTTCAGGTTGTTCCGGACGCCGCGCCACGCCCCGATGGCGAACTCGACCACCCAATCCTCCTCCTCGCCGAGCAGCGTGGCGAACCCGGAGAGGTACATCGCCATCTCGACCAGCCCATCGACGCAGGCCGCCTCGTCGCGGCTGAACAAAACCAGCTCGTCGTGCTCCGTGTCGAAGGTGAACGGGTCGCCCAAGCCCTCCGGGCGGTCCGGGGCCTGCTCGTCGATGGTCAGGTAGGTGAGGCGTGGGTACAGCGCGATGATGCGCTGCAGCCCCAGGAGCGTCTGAGGGGACAAGCTGCACATTTCGTCCAATTGCTGGACCGAATACTCAGGGTACTGGGGATCGAGCGTTGCCCGGTAATGCATACCAGCTATCCTGTCAACTTTTTCTCAAGCCATAGGGCCATTGTAACGTGCTTCGGCCCGCTGTCTATTGGCAAAAAAGACACAATCTTCACGCCATTCGGCACATGCTAGGCGCGCGGTCAAACCCCGCTATAATGGCGGATAGTGCGCGTTTGTGCCGTTCGAACCGTCGCGGTGGGGGATCCCCCAAGGAGTTCACCAATGCCAGTAGCTGCAAACGTAGTCAAGGCCGATGACGTGCGGATCTTTCAGCCGGACCTCGTCAACCTGTATGGCTGCACGCTCGGAAGTGAAACGACCGTCGGCCCCTTCGTGGAGATCCAGCGCGGCGTCGTGATTGGGCGGCGCTGCAAGATCTCGTCCCACTCGTTCATCTGCGAGGGCGTGACGATCGAGGATGAGGTTTTCGTGGGGCACGGCGTGATGTTCACCAACGACCTGTTCCCCCGCGCCACCAACGAGGACGGGGGCCTGCAAACCGCCGAGGACTGGACGCTGGTCCCCACGCTGGTGAAGCGCCGGGCCTCCATCGGCAGCAACGCGACGATCGTCGCCGGGGTCACCATCGGCGAGGGGGCGCTCGTCGGCGCGGGCGCGGTCGTCACGCGCGACGTGCCGGATTACGCGATCGTGGTCGGCGTCCCGGCGAAGGTCGTCGGGGACGTGCGCGAGAAGCAAACGCGCTAAAGCCTGCACGACGAGGGTGAGGCCCGTGTGTGGCCTCACCCTTCACCCCGCAACTTACCCCTACAGACCTCCTGGCCTCCGGCCATCCGAATAAATTAAATTTTTATAAATGATATAGACAAAACGCCGGGATTATGCTATCCTATTGTTAGTTGTGCCTCTTTTCACAAATTGAGTTTGTACTTTTCTTCACGAACGTCCGGTAGCCATTAAGGGAGGCACTGTGAACGCCAGCCGGATGGCTGGATGTCACAGAAGGAGGCCAACATGCAGCAGTCTCAACGCCCCACGGTCGCGATCGTCGGTGCAGGCTTTGGCGGCCTCTATGCCGCGCGCGAACTGGCGAACCAGCCGGTCGACGTCCTGCTCATCGATCGCCATAACTTCCACCTGTTTTCGCCCCTTCTCTACCAGGTCGCCACGTCCGGCCTGGACCCGAGCGAGATCGCGTACCCGGTGCGTGGGATCTTCAAGGGCAAGTCCAACGTCCGCTTCCTGATGGGCGAGGTGCGCGCCATCGACCGGGCGGCTAAGACGCTGGCGGTACAGATCAACGGGCAGACCGTCCACGAAACGTACGACATGCTGATCGTCGCCGCCGGAAGCGAGACACACACCCTCGGCAGGGAGGACCTGCGCCGCCACGCCTTCGGCCTGAAGACGCTGTCGGATGCGGTCGTGCTGCGCAACCACATCCTGAAGTCCTTCGAGCGCGCGGCCTGGGTCGAGGACCCGGTGCGCCGCGAGGCGCTCACCACGCTCGTCGTGGTGGGCGGCGGCCCCACCGGCCTGGAGACCGCCGGGGCGCTCTATGAGCTGTACAAGCACGTGCTGGCGGATGAATACTGCTCGCCCGGCAAGGACCTGCGCGGGCGCGTCATCCTGATCGAGATGCTCGACCACCTGCTCGATCCCTACCCGGAGCGGCTGCAAAAGGCCGCGTATCGCCAGCTTGAGAACCTCGGCGTGGAGGTCATCCTCGGCACGCGCGTCGAGCACGTCGAGCCGGACCGCGTGGTGCTGGCGGATGGCCGCGTGATCCCGACCTACACGCTGATCTGGTCGGCTGGTGTGAAGGCGTCGCCGCTCGCGGAGATGCTCGGCGTGGAGCTGGCGCGCGGGGGCCGCGTGCCGGTGCGCCCGACGATGCAGCTTCTGGATGACGACGATGTGTACGTGGTCGGGGACATGGCCTACCTGGAGGACCCGGACGGCCAGCCCTACCCCATGCTTATCCCGGTCGCCAAGCAGCAGGGCAAGCTCGCCGCGAAGAACATCCTGCGCCAGCAAAAGGGCGCCGCCCTGGAGACGTTCCGCTACCACGACCGGGGCATCATGGCGACCATCGGCCGCAGCCGGGCCGTCGCCTGGATCTACTACAAGATCCCGCTGACGGGCTTCATCGCCTGGCTGGCGTGGCTCGGCCTGCACCTGATCACGCTGTTGGGCTTCCGCAACCGGCTCAACGTCTTCATCAACTGGGTGTGGAACTACCTCACCTGGGACCGCTCGGTGCGCCTGATCCTGGAGCACCAGCCGCGCGGGCAGTATGGGGACGGCGGGCCTGCCCCGGACGTTGACGAGGCGACCGGGCCGCAGGAAGCGACGGAAGACCTCATCCGCGCGCCCGAGGTCGAGGTGCCGGTCGGCATGCGCGGCTAGCCGCCCGGTTAAGGGACGTACGCGGCGGACTCCGGTTGGGGTCCGCCGCACTTTTTACAGCTTTGTGATTGCTTTCTGCCTCATGCCTGTTACAATGAGAAACATGGTTCACTTCGGTTACTTCACGACGTTTTCCCTGTCTCAGATGGCTTCCATGCGGGGCGCTCCTTGTACAGGTGCGCCTGCTGACTGAGTAAGAGTCACACTATTAACCAGCCATGACGACGGCTCTGGGCGCACCGCTCCAGGGCCGTTTTTGATTCATATTCAGGAGTGAGGACCGATGCACATCATCCAGCTTGACCGCATCACCGTCAACTACGCTGGTCGCGTCATCTTCAGCGATCTGAGTTGGGCCATCGGGGACCGGGACCGCGTGGGCCTCGTCGGGCCGAACGGCGCGGGTAAATCCAGCCTGCTGAAGCTCATCACCGGGGATGTGCTGCCCGACGCCGGTGCCGTGATCCGCGCGCGCGGCGTCAGCGTCGGCTACCTGCCGCAGGACGTCCACCTGACGCCGGGCCGCACGCTGATCGAGGAGGCGCTGGTCCCCCCGCCGGACCTGGCCGAGGTCGAGGCGGAGTTGGCCCGCATCGAGGCCCAGCTTGGCGATCCACGCGTGTACGGCGACACGGACGCGCTGAGATCGGAAGAGCACACGTCTGAACTCCAGTCACCGCTCAATATCGCGTAT
>CAZGLU010000178.1:0-7476 GCA_964526095.1 uncultured Anaerolineaceae bacterium
CCCACCCCCCTCTCCTACACTCTTTCCCTACACGACGCTCTTCCGATCTGGGGTATTGGGAGCCAATGCAACAACGACGCCAACCTTCCCGGTTGCACGATCCTCTCGCCACCGATTCCAACGGCCCAGCCCATCCCTCGCATAACCCGCCCGAACCGTCCTCTGCCGTGCTTGATGCCAGCTTCACCCGACGCAACACCCTGAAGCTGCTCGGCTCCGCCGCCGCCAGCGCTGCCCTCGCACTCAGCTTCCCGGTCACGCGCGCCGAGTTTTTGCAGCGCGACGAGGCGATCGTGGTGCGCGAAATGCGGCGGCTGCTGAACGACGCGTTCGAAGGGGAGGAGATGGCGCTCTCGTTCTCCTACATCACCCCCGACCGCGAAGAGACGTTCCGCATCGAGATCCGGCCCGACCGCCTGTACCCGGTCGCCAGCTCATTCAAGGCGGCGGTGGTGCTGTACTACTTCCTGAACACGCCGCAGGACGAGTGGGAATACGAGCAGGGCACGCCGATGTACAGCATGGCCGTGTACAGCAACAACGCCCGCACCGGCACCGTGCTCGGCGAGGTCGCCCGGCGCCTGGGCGTGGAGAACCCGATCGTCGCCTTCAACAACTTCCTGACGGACCCGGACCTGCTCGGCCTCCGCCACGGCCTGTATAGCTGGACGTTCCCCGAGTTCGTCATGCCGACCAACGGCTACGTGGACGAGCGCTTCCACCCGCAGCAGTGGGACACGGGCAACATCGCAAAGTTCGTGCTGAACTTCTCGACGGCGGCGGAGATCGCCGCGATCTTCCGCCTGCTGGCGACCGCCGAGCGGCACCCGCGCTGGGAGCAGGACGCACACTTCCGCGCGTCGGTGCTCGCCAGCCGCGAGCTGCTTTCGATCCCGGCGCTGGAATACCTGTCGCCGTTGGAGAAGGCGATCACCTACGGCGACCACTACAGCAAGGACGGCTCGCTGCGCCCGATCGACATCGGCGTGAACGTGCGCAACGACGCGGGCGTATGGCTGATGCAGGACGGCGGCGCGTACCTGATCTCGTTCATGTCCACGCGCGAAACGGATGAGTCGGTGGCGCTGGCGCTCGGCGCGGTCGCGGAGGCGATCCGCATGCACGATCGATACCTGCACCCCAACGATTTCCGGGTCAACAACGAGCCATCCGCGCCGATCCAGCCCGGCACGTACAACTACGGTTTCGTCCGGCGCACCGGGATCAAGCTGTACAGCGCGCCCGACCTGAGCGCGCCGGAGGTGCCCAACCCCGTGCGCGGGACGTCGATCTTCGGCACGACGTACCTGATGTACGGCGCGCTGGCGCGGCTGCGCGTCATCGATGACGAGTGGGCGGAACTGGTTCAGGACGACGAATGGGACGACGCCTTCAACTGGCCGGTGTTCCTGCGGTTGGAGGACGTGCAGATCATCGACCGGACGGAGGCCACCACCAAGATCGGCTACGTCACCGGCGCGGAACCAGGTACCGACAAGTTCATCATCCTCGACGTCTACCGGCGCGAACTGGCCCTGTTCGAGGGGCCGAAGATCGTCTTGCGCACGCCGGTCATCCTGAACGTGAACGGCACCCCGCGCCAGATCTCCTACATGGGCCGCCTGTACCTGGCGCGCAACATGCCGAACTACCCCGGCGTGCCGTTTAGCTGCTTCCTGCATGGCAGCGAATACCTGGACCGCATGGGCTTCGCGATCCACGGCGCGCCCTGGCACCTGTGGGACGAGACGGTGCGGCAGTACACGCTGATCCGGCGCGTGACGCACGGCTGCATCAACGTGCCCAACTGGCCGGTGGAGATCCCGTACCTGGGCAAGGTCATGCGCCCGGACGAGTTCATCTTCCGCTGGGCGGGCGGCATGCCTGACCCCGCCGAACAGCGCGTGGCGTTCGACCCGAACAGCAACCCGGTGCGCGTCTACGGCTTCGACAACGCCCTGCAAGAGGTGTGGAGCTACGCGCGTCCGCCGTCGCTGTACGCACACGGCGTGGGCTGGCGCGAGATCATGGACGCGCGTGAGGCCAAGCCGCTCGACGTGCCGCCTTACTTCTACGAGGAGCAGCGGACGTAGCGCGCCGCTCAGGGCGTGTAGCCGAAACGGTTCAAGAGCTGCACCACGGCGTTGTGATAGCCCGACGGCGCCTCCGGCTCGACCATAATCGCCTGCCGCTCGAGGAACGGGGCCAGCTCCGGATGGTCCTCCTCGGCGCGGGCGATCACGTTTTGAGTGACGTGGTTGTGCCAGACCGGGATCAGGTTCTTCCCGGCATCCAGCGCCCAGACGATCTCCGTCCGCACGTAGTCCGACTCCAGCGTGGTCGGGCCAACCAGCACGACGCAGTGCTCGCGCGCCTCGATCTCGTCCTTCAGGCGGGCGTGCCATTCGTCACCCGGCTCAAGGTCCTGCATGTCGAGGAAGGGCGACAGGCCCACCGCCTTCATCCGCGCGAGGATCAGCAACGCGAAGGCGCTGCTCTCGCGGCGGCGATACGAGATGAAGACGGAGGCCGGGGCGGCACGTTCCAGCAGCTCGAAGGCTTTCGGCGTGAGGATGTAGAGATCGCTGTGTTCCCGGCTTTCAAGTCGATGAAAGAAACCGAAGGAGAGCAACAGATTCGCTGTTGGTGTTGCATCTCCCCATTTGCTCGTTAGTTCATCAAACTCTTGTGTATGTGGGAGTGGAAACCAATCCTCTCCGGCAGCCGAACGAGAAACCAGAATCTCGGAAGACCATAGTCCCTCAGCCGCCCCAAAAGCTAAATCACGGGCGAACGCGTGGACGCGCTGAAGCACACCGTCGGGGATCGGATCGTCGGTGAGGGGGTTATACATGGCACGGTCCTCTCTCGCTCCGGCCCAGCCGCAGCGGGCCACCATCAGGGAGCAGGGCGGCGCGCCCAGGGTTATTCTTCGCCGGTGAGCTTTTCGACCGGACGCCCCTTCGCCACCATGAAGCGGTCGAAATCACGCACGACGAAGGTGTTCGGGAAGGTGCGGCGCGCCTCGTCCAGCACGTCGCGCTCGCGGTAGCGCCGCGAAACGTGCGTCAGCAGCAGCGCCCCGACGCCCATTTCCGCCGCGAAACGGGCCGCCCCGCCCGCCGTCATGTGGCCGAAGGCCGCCGCCATCTCAGCGTCCTCGTCCAGGTACGTCGCCTCGGTCACCAACGCGTGCGCGCCGCGCGCCACCTCCTCCAGCCCATCGTAGGCGGCGATGTCGCCCGTCACCACGAGGCGCGCGCCGGGCAGGTCCGGCCCCAGCACGTCGTCAGGCCGGATCGTGCGGCCATCCGGCAGCGTGATCGCCTCACCGCGCACCAGCCGCGCGCGCTCCGGCCCGGCGGGCACGCCCAGCGCCTCGGCCCGCCCGACCAGGCCGGGGCGCCGCGACGTGTCCTGACAGACGCAGCCGTAGTTGTCGCGGCCCCGGTGCTGCACCGGAAAGGCCGACACGGTGTAGTCGCGGTCCTCCAGCAACACGCCGGGCTTGAGGTCGATCAGGTGCAGCGGCATGGGCGGCTTCGTGCCGCGCAGCACGACGCCGTAAATGAGGTCCTGCACGCGGTCGAGCGTCCAGCGGCCGCCCCAGATCTCCAGGCTGTCGATACTCTCCCAGCGCATGAAGGTGGACATCAGCCCGGCGAGGCCGAGGATGTGGTCCAGGTGGCCGTGGGTGAGCAGCACGCGGTTGAGCCGCTTGAAGCCGATGCCGCTCTTGAGGATCTGGCGCTGCGTGCCCTCGCCGCAGTCGATCAGGTAGCGGTGATCCTTGACCATCACCACCTGGGCGGACAGCCCGCGATGGATCGAGGGGGCGCTGGCGGAAGTTCCGAGAAAGACGATCTCAAACATAGCGGGCCGCCGCCGCGCCGGGAGGCCGTCCCAACGCCGCGCCGGGGAAGCTCCTTCCTGTGGATGTGGGGGGACGCCGCCCGTTCAGGCGAAGAACACGGCGCCCTGCTGCTCGTCCAGCCGGATCTCGCGGTCCACAAAGCGGCGCACCACGTCGATATTCGTGCGCAGGTGGGTGGTGACCTCCGGCGTCGTCACCACGCTTGGCCCCTCGGCCAGCGCCAGGGGGATCACCAACTGGTCCGCCAGGCGCTCGTCCACGGCGGCGTCGCTGTCGTGGAACATCAGCAGCGCCGTGACGCCATCCCCGGCGACGACCTCCGAGGGCACGCCCTTACGGCCCAGCACACCCCAGCCGCCGCGTCCGTTCGTGTACTCCGCGGCGAGGAAGATCCCGGCGCCGGTGCTCACGCCCGACGCGCGCACGGGGCGGATGTCCAGCGGGGAGTCGAGGGCTTCGACCGCGCTCAGGAGGTTGATGGCGCGGTTCGCCATGCGCTGCGGGATGTGCGACGGCAGGTTGCAGCCGACCGTCGTGCCGAAGACGCGCTCCAGCTCGCCCCGCTGGCGCAGGTCGCAGCCGCGCAGGTGCGCGCCACCGGCGATGGTCGCGCTGAGGGTGCCCCCGCCCTCCGGGACCCACCCATACGCCTCGATCGACACCGTCACGTCGGCGCCGATCTCCAGCAGCAGCGGCACGTAAACGTCACGGAGGTAGTGGCCTGACGGGCTGTTCGGGACGTGGGTGCCGCCGTGAACGCGCACCGTCGAAGGCCCTGGGGCCAGCGCCAGCGGCAACAGGATCGTTTGCAGCACCAGGGTCGCGGACCCGGCGGTGTTGATCCGCCACTCGTAGTCACCGGGGCGGACCGGCCCGCCCGGCTCAAACGTGACCGTCTCTGACCCGACCGTGGCGCCCTCTACATGGGCATCACAGATGTCCGCCGCCGCCTGGATCGCGGTGACGTGCTGCGCGCGCAGGCCCCCCGGATCGCGCCCGGCCCGGATCCGCTCGACCCGAAACGGGACGCCCAATATCGTGCTGAGCGTGAGCGCCGTGCGGACGATCTGGCCCCCACCCTCCCCTTGACTACCGTCGAGGGTCAGCATGGTTCGCTCCCCGTTCTACTCTCCCGGCGTTTGCGCGGCGTCCTCAGCCGGCTGCTGCTCGCTTGCAAGGACCTCGATCTCGCTGATCAACAACCGCTCGCCGCGCAGCCTGTTAGCGGACTGGCGGTCGATGACGCCCAGGTGATTCTCCAACACAGCCACCTGGCCGGTGTAGGCCCCGACCGTCAGCGGGTAGACCCCCGCCCGCAGCCGATCGCTGAGCCACACATAAGATACTTGCACAAAGATATCCCGATTCTCCAACTCGGATGGCACCACGGCGATCCCGTTCGCCTCGGCCAGCGGCTCCAGGCGAGGGTTCAGGTAGGCCAGCAGGTGCGCGAAGATGCCCAGGTCCCCCGGCAGCGGCCCGTCCACGCGCCAATACGTCGCCAGCACGATCGGGTCCCCGCCCGCGACGTGGGGCCGCAGCCCGCGCGGGTCGTAGCCCGCGAACGTCAGGTTGCGCTCCAGCGGGACGGGCAGCGTCGCGGGGAGGCTGCCGCCGCCGGGCGTGTCCGGCAGGTAAAACGTGTGCGCCGCCGAACCCCAATAGCCGCCCATATCGCGGATGCGCTGCTCGACGTTCAGGTGCCACAGCGAGCCGGGCGGCAGCCCTTCGACGGCGACCTCTTGCGCCGCACCGAACCACTCGGCCAGCTCCGGCGGCATCACCTCGCGGTCCTCCGGATCGACGAACAGGAAGCGCATATCCGCCCCGGCATTGATGAACACCAGCCCGCCCCGGCAGTCCACGTACCGGACCTTGACGCCCTCGCGGTGCATCATCAGCGGCACGATCTGGCGCTTGGTCAGCCCGACCTCATTCGGCTCGCGCAGCGGCACCGCGCAGATCGAGATCGGCGGACCCGCCGCCTCCCGGTCCAGGTAAGCGGCGATCCGGCCCAGGTTGGCGTGGTAAGCCGTCTCGACCGCCGCATCGTTGGCCCACACCACGAAGACACGCCGCGCGGTCAGGGCGGCGTTCCCCAACAGGATCAACACGATCAGCGCCGCGACCGGCTCCCACGCCTGCGCCGGATTGCGGACCCGCAGCCCGCGCCACAGCACCAGCACGCCGATCGCGGGGAGGATCATCAGTGCGGGGAGGGCCACCAGGTTCGCGGAGAAGGTCGGCTCCGGATGGAGCCACATATCGGTCGCCATGCCCGCCGCCAGCAGCAGCAGGACCAGCGCGTAACGCGGCTCGCGCCAGCGCCGCACGGCACGCACGAGGCCGACGGCCGCCAGGAGCGTCGCGAGCGGGCCGAGCAGCGGCAGTCCCGGCAGGTTCGACGTCGCGCTGACGTCGCCCTCCCACATCACGCCGCCGATGGCGCCGAGGACCCCGTCCGTCAGCTCGCGCAGGCTGCGCGGGCGCTCCACGATCAGGATGTCCGGCTCGCTGGCCGTGATCTCCCGCACTGTCGAGGTGATGTACGGCAGCGCAACGACGGTCGCAAGCACCAGCACGAAGGCGGCCGCGCTCCAGATGCGGCGGGACAGCGGTTGGCGCGTGAACAGCAGGTGGGCCACAAACAGGGCACCCAACGGGCCGAGGACGAGCGTCGAGTAGTGGAGGTAGCCCGACATCCCGAACAGCGCCGCCAGCAGCGCGAAGACGCCGGTGACAGGCGCGCGGAAGCGCACCGTGCGGCCTACGTGGAACGCCACGGCCAACGCCAGGGCCGTCAGCAGCACGTAGAGCGGGACCAGCGACTCGGCGGTAGCCGTGCGCGCCAGTAGCACCGCGCGCACGTTGAGCGCCATCGCGGCGAGGGCGAGCAGCGCCACCCGATAGCCGAACAGCCGCCGTGTGAAGGCGTACAGCATGGCGAGCGTCAGCAGCCCGGCCAAGAAGGGCAGCAGGCGGTACCCAACCAGCCCATCCCCGGCGGCACCGCTGACCACCGCGTTCACGGCAGCGTACAGCCCTGCCCGCCCGTGGCCGTCACCGACCTGGTAGTAAACGGAGACGTTCCCGCCCTGCACCGCCTCGGTGAGCCGGATGTAGGCCAGCTCCTCGTTGCTGAAGCCGGGGGGCAGGCGCGACAGATCCCAGGCCCGGAACAGCGCCCCAATCAGCAGGATCAACGTGACGAGCAAAATCTCTTGGCGACGGCTCAAGATAGTTCCTTCTCGCAAAAACCTATTTCCAGGTGAAGCGTGCCCGGCCGCGCTGCCGCGACCGGCTGCGGCCTATTGTAGCATGGTCCATCAAAGCGGCTCGAACTTCCTGCGCGCCCTCAGTTCGGACAGGTGACCGGCTCCAGCGTGGTGGCGGCGGGGTCGCCGGGGTCGCGGGCCGGGATGACGGTGTCACCCATGACCTTCTCCATGTTCGCCAGGGCAACGTAGGCAGGGCGGGTCTGCTTCGGCGGGAAGCCGGGCAGGTCGATGGCCCACCAATATTCCTCGTCCTCCGGGGTCCAGTCAAAATCGGCCAGGAGATCGGAAGAGCACACGTCTGAACTCCAGTCACGAGATTCCATC
>CAZGLU010000179.1:0-3792 GCA_964526095.1 uncultured Anaerolineaceae bacterium
ACCTGGAGGTGGAGGCCGTGCTGCCCGAAGAAGCCCCGCCCGACGAGGAGGCCACCCGGCCGGAGGAAACCGGCGCGGGGGAGGCCGTTCTTACGGAGGCGGAGGTGGAACCGGAACCAGAGCCGGAACCGGAGGACGTCCCCGCCGCGCCCGAAGCTGCCGCGAGCGCGGAAGACCCGGCAGAGGTGGAGGCGGCGTCCGGCGCCGCCGGGGATACGGGAAGCGACCCGTCAAGGGAGTAACGCCTGCTCAAAGCAGTTTGACGAAATCCTCGACGCTCAGACCTGCCTGCCGGATGATGATCCGCAGCGTTCCGCGCTTGAGTTCCTTGTGATCTGGAACGGTTACGCGGGCGAAAGGATCGTCACGCCGCAGCGTGATGTGGCTCCCCTTCTGGCTGGTGGGATAAAAGCCAACTTGGCGAAGCGCCGCGATGCATTCGCGGCCCGAAATGATCGGTAGCTTGGTCACGCGGCGTCGATCATGAGCACGCTGATCGGAGCATGATCGGGCGGCACTTCTTCCCCGTTAGCGATCATGTCCTCGATATAAGCCTCGATGGCCTCTTTGATGTTCGCCATCGCCTCTTCCACCGTATCACCCTGGCTGACGCAGCCGGGAAGGGATGGCACCTCGACGGTATAGCCCTTGCCGTCTTCATCCGGGATCAGCAAGACCTGTCGCATCGAACAAGCTCCTCTCTACCCACACCCCAATTGTAGCGCAAACGACAATGGGCCAGCGCGATCGACTGTGCTGGCCCGCTGCACGATCATGATTCCGAAGCTACGCGGCTTACAGGTCGTCCTCGAGATCCACCATCTCCACGTAGTCATCCGTGCCGCCGCGATCCCAGTAGATGCGCGGCACGATCGAGTGCTCCAGGATGCGGTCCTTGTACTGTACGATGCGGCGGAGCACGCTTTCCATCAGCGAATCCGACAGGTAGTGCGGCTGCAAGCCCAGCTCGAACAGGCCCGTATGGTCCGGGTTGTAGTAGTGCTCCTCCGCCTCGACGCGCGGGTTCCGGTAGTGCGCCACCGTCACGTCGATGCCCAACTGTCGCGCCGCCTTCTTGACGTGCCGCGCCAGGTCAAACACCGAGAACCGCTCGACCCACTGGTTGAAGACGCGCATCTTGCCGGGCGCGGGCGGGTTGAGCGCCGCCAGCTCGACGCATTGCAGCGTGTCGCGGATGTTCAGGTAGCCGCGCGTCTGCTGGCCCTTGCCGTACAGCGTCAGGGGGATGCCCGCCACCGCCTGCACGCAGAAGCGGTTCAGCGCCGTGCCGAACGACTCGTCGTAGTCGAAGCGCGTCAGCAGCCGGTCGTCCAGGTTCGACTCGTCCGTTTCGATGCCGTACACCACGCCCTGGTTCAGGTCGGTCGCACGCAGCCCCCAGATCTTGCAGGCGAACATGATGTTGTTGCTGTCGTGGACCTTCGTCAGGTGGTAGAACGAGCCGGGCTGCTTCGGGAACGGCAGCGTATCGCGCCGCCCGTTGTAGTCGATCGTGAAGTAGCCCTCCGGGATATCGATGTTGGGCGTGCCGTATTCGCCCATCGTGCCGAGCTTGACGAGGTGTGCCTCAGGCGCGCACTCGTGCATGGCCCACAGGACGTTGAGCGTGCCGTTGACGTTGTTCTCATGCACCCGGACGCAGTGGTGCACGTCGATCATCGAGTAGGGCGCGCTGGGGATCTCGCCGTAGTGGATGATCGTCTCCGGCTGGAAGTCGCGGATCACGCGGCTGATGAAGTGCCAGTCCTGGATATCGCCCACGAACGCCTCGATCATGCAGCCCGTGACCTCTTGCCACGCCTCGATCCGCGTCTGGAGCGATTGCAGCGGCGTCAGGCTGTCGGTGCCGCGCTCCAGGTGCATCAGGCGCCGCGTGAAGTTGTCGACCACACCCACCGTATGGCCGCGCGCGCTGAAGTACATGGCAGTTGGCCAGCCCAGGTAACCGTCGCCGCCGAGAATGAGGATCCGCATAAGCGCCGCTCTCCTTGTGACTCACAGATCCGGCCTGTGAAGTTTCGCCACGCGTCCCACCTGTTATAACCCGTTCGGCATAGGGACGTTGCCGCGCGATTATACCGTGCCGCCTCGTTCAGTCGAACGCACCGGCCTTGACAGGCGCCGCCCTCCTGCCCTACAATACAGCCTGTCGGGGCGCGAGCGCGCCATGCGCCGCACTCCGTCTACCGTTGGGCAGGGCAGAAAGGCTCCTGATGACAGACAAGGTTCCTCACAACTAGTCCTTCCGGGCTTGCTTTGTGCTGCTGACCTTGTCGCATCCTGGCTGACGGTATTCTGCCACCTCGCATCAAGCTGACACGCGCCGCACGGGGCTGATAGCCCGGCGGCGTTTTTCGTGTTCGCACCCACGTACCACCCGCTGCTAGAGAAAGATCGCAGGCCATGCTTACCGTTTCCAATATCTCCAAACGCTTCCCCGGCGCCGACGAGCCGATCCTTCAGGGCATCACCTTTTCCGTGAACCCCGGCGAGCGCGTGGCGCTCGTCGGCCCGAACGGCAGCGGCAAAACGACGCTGCTGCGCATCATCATGGGCGAGCTGGCGCCGGACGGCGGCGCCGTAGCGCGTACACCCGCCTCCCTGCGCGTGGGCTACCTGCCGCAGGGGCTGGACGTGCCCGACGACACGCCGCTACAGGACGTGATCGATCCGCACGCGGCGGCACTGCGCCGGGCCGAGGCCGAGGTCGAGCGGCTGGCGGCGGCGATGGCGGCGGCGGACGACCTCGACGCGACGCTGGCCGCCTACGCCGATGCCCTCGAACGGCTGGAGGATCTCAGCCGCCGGGGCCGCGCGGGCGAGGCCGAGCGTGTCCTGGCCGGTCTGGACCTCGCCGGTATCCCGTTGGAGACGCCAGTCGGGCACCTCTCCGGCGGGCAGAAGACGCGCCTGGGGCTGGCGGCGCTGCTCATCGACGCCCCGCAGCTCCTGATCCTGGACGAGCCGACGAATCACCTCGACGTCACCGCGCTTGAGTGGCTCGAAGGCTGGCTGCGCGACTTCCCCGGCGGCGTGCTCGTCGTCTCGCACGACCGCACGTTCCTGGACCATGTCGTGACGCGCGTCGTGGCGCTGGACGACAAAACCCACACCGCGCGCGTCTTCGAGGGCAACTACAGCGCCTATGTCAGCGCCGTGCGCTCCGAGCTGGACAAGCGCTGGGCGGCCTGGCGCGATCAGCAGGTCGAGATCGCGCGCATGCAGGCGGACATCTCGCGCACGATGGCGCGCGCGGTCCGTAAGGAGAACGCGACGAACAACGACGTGCAGCGCCGTTACGCCAAGAAGGTCGCCGCCCGCGCCAAGGCGAAAGAGACACGCCTTCAGCGCTACCTGGCGGCCGAGGATCGCGTCGAGAAGCCGACGCCGACCTGGAACCTCAAGCTTGATTTCGGCGACCTGCCGCCGACCGGGCAGGATGTCGTGTTCCTGGAGGACCTCAGCATCGGCTACGTGCCGGAAGCGCCGCTGTTGCGCGGCCTCAACCTGACGCTGCGCGCCGGGGAGCGCGTCGCCGTGCTGGGTCCGAACGGCCACGGCAAGAGCACGCTGCTCAAGACCATCGTCGGGGCGCTGCCGCCGCTGGCCGGGCGCGTGCGCGTCGGGCCGAGCGTCCGGATCGGCTACCTGGCGCAGGAGCAGGAGATCCTGGACCCGGCCAGCAACGCCCTCGCCGTGATCCAGGACGCCGCGCCCCTGGACCACACGGACGCGCGCTCGTTCCTGCACTACTTCCTGTTCAGCGGCGAC
>CAZGLU010000179.1:3802-7475 GCA_964526095.1 uncultured Anaerolineaceae bacterium
GATGCTGGCCGTGCTGGTGGCGCGCGGCGCGAACCTGCTCGTGCTGGACGAGCCGATCAACCATCTGGACGTGCCCGCGCGCGAGCAGTTCGAGCAGGCCCTCGCCGCCTTTCGGGGCAGCGTGCTGGCCGTCGTGCACGACCGTTACTTCGTGGACACCTTCGCCACGACCGTGTGGCACGTCGAGGACGGGACGCTGGCCGAGATCGTCCGCGAGCCGATCCTGGCCTGACGGGACCCAAAACCGCGCCGGGGAGCGATCCCGGCGCGGCCAATTTGGGAGTGACACGTTAAGCGTAGTATACCGCCCCGCCCACGAACGCCTCAACTTTTCGGCGTTTTCGCGCGACCGTCACGCCGCATACTATGGGACACCTGCCAGCACAGAGGACGCACGGAGACAGCCCTGGCAGCGGCGTTCGGGCCGTTCGGATAAGGAGAGGGCACCCATGAACCTGACATTTGTAGAGGCGGGCGAGCAGGACATCCCCGATCTGACGCGCGTGATGACTCGCGCGTTTGACGACGACGCACGCAAGCACCGGGGCCTTGAGCGGGGTGGTCCGCCGGGCTACCACAACGGCGACTTCTTCCGCAAGTGGATGCTGGGCTATCAGGAATCAATTGGCTACAAAATGCTGATGGACGGCCAGGTCGTCGGCGGCCTGATCGTCTGGATCTTACCTGGGGGGCGTAATATCCTGGGCGTGATCTTCGTCGATCCTGACGTGCAGGATCGCGGTATCGGAACCCGCGCGTGGCAGTTCGTTGAGCAGACGTATCCGGACGCAAAAAGCTGGCAGCTTGAGACGCCTACCTGGGCGACGAAAAACCTCGCCTTCTACGAGCGCAAGTGTGGGTTCGAGAAGATCGAGGAGAAGGACTCCCCGGACGGACGTATGGTCGTCTACCGGAAGGTCATGCAGGCAGGCTGACCCGGCGCACAAAAAAGGCAGCGTCCTGAGCGGCGCTGCCTCTCATTTTCACGCTTCTATCACGGCCTGCCCTACCCGCCGCGCCCCTCCGGCCACGTCCCCATGACCTGCCGCAGGATGCCGAACTCGCCCAGATGATAGGCGTTATGGTCAGCCGCTACGAGGACCTCGCGCAGCACGTTGTACCCCGGTGCATGGGGCAGATCCGCCGTCAGGTCCACGTTCGGGTCCTGGACCATCGCCTCCAACGCGCGACGGTCGGCGCGGAAGGCGTTGATCGTCTCCTGCCAGCGCAGGGCGTCGGCCTCCTCACCCGGCGGCGGCCAATGGCCCTCCGGCCAGGACGGTGACACGTGGTCCGGGTTCCGCGTGAACTCGAGGATATCCCACTGCGTGATGCGCATGTGTTCCAGCAGCTCCCACGGCGAGTAACCGACGTTCGGCGGGCGCTCGTTGATCCGGTCCAGCGGGAAGTCCGCGATGATCCGATCGAAGGGCGGATACGCGTTGCCGCCGCGCAGCAGGGCGAGCAGTTGTTTACGAAGCGCGCTGTCGTCTGGCATGGGAGTACCCCTTTTCCTCGACGCACCGAACTGACACGGGAATTGGATGCGAGGCGCCCACTGCGCTCCGTCACCCTGCTTTGCGAAGCCGCCCCCTCACACTGTCCAGCCCGGCGCGGAGCGAAACGCCGTTGACCGCCGCCACGAACATCGGGAAGCTCACCTCGCGGATATCGATCCGCCGCAGGTCGTAGGGCGTGTCGCCCGCGTAGACCGGGCCATCGATCACGGTGAGCGCGCAGGTGTGGCCGCTGCGCGCCACCAACTCGCGCGTCGTCGCGGTGTAGTTGTCCGCCTGCCCGAACGGGTACGCGAACGCGATATCCCGCACGCCCAGGTTGCTGACGATGGCATCCCGCGCTGTTTCGATCTGCTGCGCCTGCTCGTCCTCGGTCAGCAGGCCGAGGTTGGCGTGATCCTGCGTGTGGTTCCCGAACTCAACCGCCTGCGCCGCCAGGGCGCCCATCTCGCGCCATTCCAGGTACAACCGCGTCGGCTCGTCGTCCGGCGCGGTCAGGTTGTGGCGCGCGCACGTTTCCGCCACAAACGCCGTGATCTCGTCCGTGCGCACCTGCATGGCGAGGTCCCACACGATCTGCCCCAGCGAGGCGTCGTCCGCCAACTCAACCTGCTGGCTGTCCCAATACGCCCGCGCCGCGCTGATCACCGTCGCCGCGCCGAGCCGGTTCACCAGGTATGCGACCTGGTTGGGCCACAGCTTGCGGGTATTGCCCACCACGGACGGGTTCACAAAGATCGTGGCCGGTATATCATACTGCCGCAGCAGCGGGAAGGCGTAGTCGAACAGGTCGCGGTAGCCGTCGTCAAAGGTGACCGCGACGGTCTTGGGCGGCATGGTGCCCCCGTGTAACTCGGCCAGCATCTGGCTCAGCGGGACCACGCGGAACTCGTTGGCGAGGTAGCGCAACTGGCGCTCGAAGGTGGCCGGTGTGACGGTCATCCCCAGCCCGCGCAAAAAGTCGTTCTCAGTGGGGGCGACGTTGTGGTAACAGAGGATGCGGCCCGGAGCGTCCTTAAACCCGGCGAACAGGGACGTCAAACCAGCCGTATAGATCGCGCTGCGCGTGCTCTCACGCAGCCGCGTGCGGAATGAAGACATAGCGTCGGCCTCCTCAGGTTCATAGGGGGATCGGCACCCGGTCCGTGCGGCTGGCGGGAAACTAAGCCAATTATAGAAGCACGCTGTACAGTTGCAAATAAGAGATCCTTTTAGACCTGTGCGGCGCGCCATAGCCCAAAAAACAACACCCCGGCGGGTTAGCCGGGGTGCCTGCGGCGCAGGGATGCGGGCTAGCTGGACGGCACGAGGTCGATCACGGTCACCCCGTCGCCGCCCTCCTTCTCGTCGCCGCGCGCATACCGCTTCACCAGCGGGTGCCCGCGCAGCGACTCGCGGATCGCGGTGCGCAGCGCGCCGGTGCCCTTGCCATGGATGATGCGCACGTAGGGCAGCCCGGCCATGTAGGCCGCGTCGAGGTAGTCCTCCATCGACGGCAGGGCGTCCTCGACCGTCTGGCCGCGCAGATCCAGCTCCAGGCCCGGCGAGGGCGGGCGGGCCGGGGCCGCGCTTTGCGACGGTGCGGGCGCGGCTTTGCGCCCACTCTTCTTCTCACGCTTGCTCTCGCCCTTGGAGCGCGGCGCCAGGTCGTCCAGCCGGGCGCGCAGGCGCAGCCGTCCCACCATCACCTCGGCCTCGTCGCCGCTCAACTCCATGATCTGCCCCTCGGTGCCCAGCGTGCTGACCCACACCAGATCGCCCAGGCGGAAGCTGCGGTCCGACTCCTCGCCGGGGAGCGGGGCCACCACCGGCTGCGGCCGCGCGGGCAGGTTATCCTCCAGCGCAGCGGCCTCAGCCTCCACCTGCTTGATCACGTCGAGCGGCTGCCCGGCGGCCATCAGGCGCTTGCGCAGGCGGCGGATCTCGGCGCGCAGCTCCTCCAACTCCGCCTCGGCCTCCTCGCGCGCCTCGGCCAATACCTGCCGCCGCTCGTCCTCGATGGCCGCGAGCCGCCCGCGCAGTTCGGCGCGCAGTTCCTCAGCCGCCTGGAACGCTTTGCGCAGGCCGCTCTGCGTGTTCTCGATCTCCTTGCGCTTCTGGTGGATCGCGTCCAGCAGGTCGTCGGCGCGCAGGTCCTCGCTGGTGACGAGAGATCG
>CAZGLU010000180.1:0-7442 GCA_964526095.1 uncultured Anaerolineaceae bacterium
GCCGCCTGCGGCGCGAGGTAGGCGAAGTCAGGGTGGTCCAGTTCCGCCCCCAGCGCGAGGATGCTCTCCGCCGACGCGCCGCGCCCGTGCACCAGCACCATCGCCCCACGCGCCTCGGCGAGCGACGCTCCGGCCCGGAGCACGGGCTGTCCTTCGTGCGGGCCGCGCCCGCCCACGCGCAACTCAGTCACGGTCGCCTCCCCTCGCCACCGGCACGGTGATCGGCGGCAGGTGCGCCTCGATCGCCGCACGCTCCGGCTCGAACCAGGACGGGAGCCGCAGCGCACTGCCCAGCGCATCCGGATCTTCGTCCAGCGCGAAGCCCGGCCCATCCGTTGCGATCTCGAACAGCACGCCGCCCGGCTCGCGGAAGTAGATCGAGGTGAAGTACTTGCGGTCCCGCACGTCGGTGACGTTCAGGCCGCGTGCCCGCAGGTCGTCCACCCAGGCCAGTTGTTCCGCCTGGTCCGCCGCCCGCCACGCGATATGGTGCACCGTACCGGCCCCGCCGCGTGCCCGCACCCCGCCGGGCCGCGCCAGGATGTCGATGTGCGTGCCCAACCCTCCGGCGGGCAGCCGGTAGCGGGTGCGGTCGCCCTCCTGCCCGACGCGCTGAAAGCCCAGGTGGTTCAGCAGCACATCCTCGGTCACGGCGGGATCTGCTTCCCAGAGGGTCGCGCTGTGGAAGCCGCGGATGGCGTGGTGTTGGGGCACCGCGCCATCCGGCCACGCCGCGTGACCTTCCGCGCCCGGCAAGCCGACCAGCTCAAGCGGCAGGCCGTCCGGGTCGGAGAAGGGCAGCACCTCCTCACCAAACCGCACTTCGACGTCCCCGACCGTCGCGCCATGCTCACGCAGCCGGTCCGCCCAGAACGGCAGCGCATGCGGGGGCACGGCGAACGCCGTGGCGCCCGTCGCGCCGACGCCGGGATGACCCTGCCGCGCGCCCGGCCACGGGAAGAAGGTCAGGATCGTGCCTGGCGCACCGCTGCCGTCGCCGTAGTAGAAGTGGTACGTGCCCGGATCGTCGAAGTTCACGGTGCGCTTGACCAGCCGCAGGCCGAGCACCTCCACGTAAAAGTCCACGTTTTGCTGCGGATCGCGAGCGATCGCCGTGATGTGGTGGATTCCGTTCGTCTGTCGGGCCGTCATGCGCTCCTCTCGTTCCCCAAACCGGCGCCCGCGTACAGGCGCCTATCAGATTGTAGGGCACCCCGCCCCGCGCGTCACGCGCTAGGACACCCTCGCCGCGCCCTGCACGCCCAGGGCCTCGCGCGCTGCCGGTACGACCTCCCCGGCAAAGACCTCGATCTGGCGCAGCTCGTCGCCCGCCGTCGGCCAGAACAGCAGCGTGTCCATCCGGTCCTCATGGTACAGGCGCAGCAGCTCGTCCACCCAGAATTGGACCGGGCCGTACAGGCTGCCCTCGGCCAGCCCGGCGGGCCGCGTCCCGGTCGGATGCAGCTCGATCACGCCCATCAGGTTGTAGCCCCGCCGGATTGCGCTCGCCGGTCGGCCCGCCTGGGCCGCGCCCTCGTCCACCCGCGCGTGGACGTCCGGCAGACGCTCCGGCGGGATGTACGTCCGCGAGATGAGCAGGCCATCGGCCATGCGCCCGGTCAGGCGCAGCATACGCGGCCCGACCGCGCCGACCCACAGGCGGATCGGATGCGCCGGGGCCGGGCCAGGGCGCGCGCCGCGCACCTGATAGAACCGCCCGTCGAAGCTGAACGAGCCGCCCGCGTTGTCCCACATCCCACGCAGGATGTGCAACCCCTCCTCGAAGGCAGCATACGCCTCGCCCGGATCGCGCGCCTCGACGCCGTACGCGTTGATGCCGGGCCAGTACGCGCCCGCACCGACGCCCAATTCCACACGGCCACCGCTGATCACGTCCAGCGAGGCCGCCTGCTTGGCGAGCATGGCGGGCGGTCGCAGCGGCAGGCTGGCGACGTTCGTGCCGAGGTGGACCCGTTCCGTGGCGGCGGCCAGCGCCGACAGGAGCGTCCACGTGTCCAGGAAGCTGCGGTTGTACGGGTGATCCTGTATCGTGATCAGGTCCACCCCGGCCTGGTCCGCAATCCGCGCGCGCTCGAAGGCGTCCTGCACGCTGTCCGCGCCAGGGTGTATGTTGATGCCGTACAGTGGGGACAAACGTTCAGACATGGTGACCTCCTGCCGGAACAAAAAGCCGCCAGCCGGACTTGATGCCTAGCCAGCGGCCTCTCAAAGCGGCTGAATGCGGCGGGCTAAGCCCCCGCCGCGGCCTCCTGGGATGCTTCCTGCTTGATCAGCTCGAGTTCAATAGCGATCTTAATTTCGTCGCCCACCAGGACGCCGCCCGTTTCGAGCGCCTGGTTCCAGGTCAGGTTCCAGTCCTTGCGGTTGATCTTGGTCCGCGCGTTGAAGCCCGCGCTGGTGGTGCCCCACGGGCTTTTCGCCTGCCCGAGGTATTCCACGTCCAGCGTAACCGGCCGCGTCACGTCGCGGATGGTCAGGTCGCCATGCAGCCGGGCGGTGTTCTCGCCGGTACGCTCGACGCGCGTGCTCTCGAAGACCAGCTTCGGGTACTTTTCCACATCGAGGAAGTCAGCGGAGCGCAGGTGATTGTCGCGCTGGTTCTCACGCGTGTTGATGCTCGACGCATCGATCTCGACGTGAACGCGGGTGTTCTCCGGATTTTCCTCGTCCAGATCAATCGTGCCCTCGAAGCGGTCGAACTGGCCGCGCACGTTCGAGATCATCATGTGACGCACGGTGAACTGAATCGATGAGTGAGCCGGGTCGATCTGCCAAGCCATGTGATGTTTCCTCCTAGATCTGCCATTCCTGATAGTAGTTACCTATACTGTTTATATGTAAACAGTACCCTCAAAAAAACGTAACCTGTATTGTAATTAGCTGCCCTTCAGCGACCGGTCCAGCTTGCCGACCAGCCGCAGCAGGGTCGTCTGCTCGTCCGGGTCCAGCGCCGCGAACTGCTCGTCGATCCGCGCCTCAAGTTCGGGCGCGGCGGCGGCGAAGCGCGCCCGTCCGGCCTCCGTCAGGTAAAGCTGATGCGCGCGCCGGTCCTCAGGATGGGCGCATCGTTCCACGAGGCCCGCCGCCTCCAGCCGGTCGATCAGCCCGGCCACGTTGCCCTTCGTAACGAGCAAGCGCCCGGCGAGCGCCTGCTGGCTCAGCCCTGGCTCGGCGGCCAGGTGTGAAAGGACGTCGAACTGCGGCACTGTCAGCCCATGACACGCAAGCAGCATGTGTTCCTCGCGGCTGACTTTCAGGTGGATACGGACCAGGTGCAGCCACGTCAGGACGCTAGTGCGCCGTTCACGCTCAATGCTGACGGGCTCGTTTTGCCCCATCGTCGCATCCCTCAAGATAGTTTATGTATAAACTAATTGGAGTTTACCGCTTCCTATCCCTCCTGTCAAGTATTTCATGCCGCTCTCATGCGATTCTTATACTCGGCGCGGTGCAGCCCATAGGCTGGGGCACACTGCACAAAGCGCGTGCGGTGGCTCGCCGCACGCCCGTAGCTCGCCGGGCGCCTCGCCAGCCTTTTTGTGGTTTTGCACGAAAAAACCCGGCCATCCCTTGTCAACTGCCGCAGGCTGTGTTACTGTAAGACATCAGTCATCCAGACTGTAGGATTTGACCTGGATCAACACAACATGACCGTTTCCGACCTTCTCCGCCGCCGTCCGCGTGCTCGCCGTCCCGATACCACAACGGGTCCGGCTTAGTGGCGTTTGCGGCGAAGAAGAAGTAACGAGCCTGCACAACCGCTCCCGGACCTGGGGGCGGTTTTTTGTTGGGGGCCACTGCGGCCCTGGGAAGGGCAATCGATCGCATGAGTATTCACGTGGGCGTCTACGGGGCGACGGGGTACACCGGCCTGGAGTTGATTCGGCTGCTGGCCATGCATCCGGACGTGACGATCGCCTTCGCGACGTCCGAAAGCAACGCGGGGCAGAGCCTGCGGCAGAGCTGGCCCCTCGCGCCGGACATCCAGCTCGTCGCCGCCGCCGATGCGCCGCTCGACGCCGTGCAGGCCGTCTTCCTTTGCCTGCCGCACACGAAGTCCGCCCCCATCGCCGCGCAGGCCCTTGCCCAGGGCGTGCGCGTCGTTGATCTATCGGCGGACCTGCGCCTCGACGACCCGGCAGTTTTCGAGGCGTGGTACAAGGTCCCGCACCCCGCGCCGGAGCTGCTGCCGGTGCCCTACGGCCTGCCGGAATTGGGCCGCGACGCGCTGCGCGGGGCCGCCGCCATCGCCAACCCCGGCTGCTACGCCACCGCGACGCTGCTCGGCACGGCGCCGCTGGTCCGCTGCGGGCTGCTGACGCCGGACGCGCCGCTGATCGTGGACGCCAAGTCCGGCGTGTCTGGGGCGGGGCGCACGCCCAAGCAGAACATCCTGTTCGCCGAGGTGCACGGCAACTTCTCGCCGTACAACATCGGCCGCGCGCACCGGCACATCGCGGAGATCGAGCAGGTGCTTGCCGCGCAGGGGCCGAACGGCTTCGGCCCGCTGATCTTCGCGCCGCACCTGCTGCCCACCGACCGGGGCATCGTCGCCACGATCTACGCCCAGGTGACGGACCCCGCCGCCGTCCGTGCCGCGTTCGAGTCGCTCTACGCTGGAGAGCCGCTGGTCACGCTGCTGCCGCCCGGTGAGTTGGCGACGCTGGGCCACGTCGTCCGCACGCCGCGCGCCGTCCTGTCGCTGACGCCGGTCACGGACGGGACCGTGATCATCGTCGCGGCCCTGGACAACCTGCTGAAAGGGGCGGCATCGCAGGCCGTCCAGAACTTCAATCTGATGTGGGACCGGCCCGAAACGACCGGGCTGCTGCCGTTCTGACGCCGGTAGGGAGGATGATCGCACCATGAACGGGTTGCCTGTTGTGATCAAAGTGGGCGGTAACGACCTGGAGCAGCCGGGTTTCGTCGAGGCGCTGGCGGGGACGGTCGCCGCGCTGCAACAGCAGACGCCGTGCATCGTCGTACACGGCGGCGGTCGGGCGATCAACCAGATGCAGGCGCGGCTTGGGCTGGAGCCGGTCTACATCAACGGCCAGCGCGTCACGGATGATGCCTCGCTCGCCGTCGCGGAGATGATGCTCTCCGGCACGGTCAACAAGCAGATCACCCTGGCGCTGCTGGAGGCGGGCGTGGACGCGCTCGGCCTGAGCGGCGTGGACCGGGGCCTGCTGCGCGTCGAGCCGTGGTCGCCGGAGATGGGCCGCGTCGGGCGGATCGTCGCCGTGCGCGCCGACGTGCTGCTGAGCCTGTGCGAGCAGGGCGTCGTGCCGGTCGTCTCCCCGATCTCGATGGGGCCGGGCGGGCGCTACAACGTCAACGCGGACCACGCCGCCGGGGCCATCGCCGCCGCGCTGCACGCCGCACACGCCGCCTTCGTGACGAACGTGCCGGGCGTCCAGGTGAACGGGCAGGTCGCGCCCGCGCTGACCGTCGCCGAAGCGCAGGAGTTGATCCGGCAGGGCGTGATCAGCGGCGGGATGATCCCGAAGGTCAACGCGGCGCTGGCCGCCATCGCCAGCGGCGTGCCGAAAGCGGTGATCACGAACCTGCCGGGGCTGTCCGCCGGGACCGGCACCGTGTTCGTGGCGTAGGGAGACAGGACGTTACCATGGGATTGAGTGTTGCCGAGAAAACGCAGCAATACGTTTTGGGCACGTATGCCCGCGCCCCGTTCGTGCTGGTGCGCGGCGAGGGCATGGAGCTGATCGACGACGCCGGGCGGCGCTACATCGACTTCGCGTCGGGCATCAGCGTCAACGCGCTCGGCCAGTGTGACGCCGAGATCGTGGCGGTGGCGGCGGAACAGTTGGCCGTGTTGGGGCACACCTGCAACCTGTATTACTCCGCGCCCCAGGCCGACCTGGCCGAAGCCCTCTGCGCCAGCAGCTTCGCGGACAAGGTGTACTTCGCCAACTCCGGGGCGGAGGCCATCGAGGCGGCGATCAAGTTCGCGCGCAAGGTTGCGCGCGTCCAGCACGGCCCCAGCAAGACGGGGATCGTGGCCTTCACCGGCGCTTTTCACGGCCGCACCGCCGGGGCGCTGGCGCTCACCCCGCGTGAGAAGTACCAGGCGGCCTTCCGCCCGCTGCTGCCCGACGTGCACATCGCGCCCTTCAACGACGTCGAGGCGGCGCAGCGCATGATCGGGCCGGAGACGTGCGCCGTGTTCGTCGAGCCGGTGCAGGGCGAGGGCGGCATCCACCCCGCCACCCCGGAGTTTCTCGCCGCGCTGCGCGCCGCCTGCGACCGGTGGGGCGCGCTGCTGGTCTTCGACGAGATCCAGTGTGGCATGGGCCGCACGGGGACGCTGTGGGCCTACGAGCAGACCGGCGTCACGCCCGACATGCTCACCACGGCCAAGGCGCTCGGCGGCGGCCTGCCCATCGGCGCGACGCTGCTCACCGACGCCGTCGCCGCCGCGATCGAGGTCGGGGACCACGGCAGCACCTTCGCCGGGGGGCCGGTGATCAGCCGCGTGGCGCACACCGTCCTGAAGCGGGTGAGCGATCCGGCGCTGCTGGCGCACGTGAAGGCGATGGGCGATCTGTTGGTTGAGCGCCTGCACGAATTGAACTCGCCGCACATCGTCGCCATACGCGGGCGCGGGCTGATGGTCGGCGTGGAGTTCGACCTCGACGTTGCGCCGCTGATCCAGGCCGCACACGCTCGCGGCCTGCTGTTGATCAACGCCGGACCGAAGGTGCTGCGCCTGCTGCCGCCGCTGATCGTCCAACCTGAGCATATCAACACCCTGATCGACGGCCTGGGCGCGATCCTGGCCGAGATGGAGGCCGCATGATCCTGCGCCGCCCCTTCGAGCACGAGGTTGAGCCGATCCGCGCGTTGTTCGAGGAGGAGGTCCGCGCCGGGAAGATGCTGCCGCGCACCGCCGCGAGCATTCGCGCCAGCCTGGACGATTGGATCGTCGCGGAGAAAGATGGCGCGATCGTCGGCTGCGTTTCGCTCGTCACATTCAACCCGACGCTGTGCGAGGTCCGTTCGCTGGCCGTGGCCCCGCCGTATCGCAGGCAGGGGATCGCCGCCACGCTGGTCAGCGCGGCGCTCGACATGGCGCGGGAACGGGGCTTCCAGCAGGTGTTGACGCTCACCCGCGCGCCGCGCGTCTTCGAGAAGGTCGGCTTTCAGCGGGATTTCGTCGCCAACTTCCCGGACAAAGTCTGGCGCGACTGCACGCCGTGCCCCTTCCGCCACGCCTGCGACGAGATCGCGCTGCTCTACGACCTGACCACTGAACCGGCGGAGGCCGTTGCCCGGCTGATGGAGGTGCAGCTTGACGTCCGTTGAGTCGCCCATCGTAGCCGGCTTCACCGCCGCCGGGCTGCACTGCGGGCTGAAGCCCGAGGCGCGCCCGGATATCGCGCTGGTGGCGAGCGACCGCC
>CAZGLU010000181.1:0-1204 GCA_964526095.1 uncultured Anaerolineaceae bacterium
CCCGGTCTACCTGTTCCGCGAGGCGGGCAGCACCGCCATCCCGCTGACGGTCGGCCTGTTGGGCAGCATCGACATCGCCGTGCCCGAAGCATACTATGCCGACGCGCTGGCGCTGCTCGAAACGGACGATTTTCTGCCAGACGACGAACTGCCGCCCGGCGAGGAGCCGGACGAGGACCTGTAAGCTCGTATGGACCGCAGCAATATCTATCCGCGCCACAAGCGCCTGTCAGAGCGCCCCATGCCCGATCAGCCAACCGAGCGTTCTGCCGACTTCACCGCCCTGCACGTGCCGGGGCTGCCCCGCTTCCGCGCGACGTGGTGGCACTTCCTGCTGGCGCCCGCGTTCGGCGCGGCCCTGATCCTGCTGTGGGCGGCGCTGGCCCGCTCCGGCCTGTACGCGGACTTCATCGTGCCCTCGCCGCGCGCCGTGGCCGACCGCTGGTGGCAGATCGCGTCCAATGGGTCGCTGCTGCGCCATACGGCGGTGACGCTGCGCGAGGTGCTGACCGGGCTGATCCTGGGCATCAGCGCCGCGTTCACGCTCGGCTACCTGATCGCCAAGAGCCGCCTCATCGCCTACACGCTGATGCCGTACCTCGTCGCGCTGCAAGCGATCCCCGTCGTCGCCATCGCGCCGCTGCTGATCATCTGGTTCGGGGCGGGCATCACCAGCAAGGTCGTCATCTGCGCGCTGCTGGTCTTCTTCCCGATGCTGGTCAACACGATCCTGGGCGTGCGCAACATCCCCGCCGAGCTGCGCGACCTGATGCGCTCGCTGGAGGCGACCGCGCTCCAGACGTTCTGGTACCTGGAGTTGCCCGCCGCCATGCCGATCATCATCGGCGGGCTGAAGGTCAGCGCCACGCTGTCGGTGATCGGCGCGGTTGTGGGGGAGTTCGTCAGCGCGAACGCCGGCCTGGGCTACCTGATCAACTTCGGGCGCGGAACGTACGATACGCCGCTGGTGATCGCGACCGTCTTCACGCTCACGGCGCTGGCGCTGCTGCTCTACGGTCTGGCGGCGTGGCTTGAGGCGCTGCTGCTCGGCTGGCAGAAAGTCAACAGACGCTGATACCGATCTGCCATGTGTGTTTCGTGATCCGCCGGGGGGCGGGACAGGGGTGATCTGTCCGGCACCTTCCCGGCGAACCGCTACATGCCTGTTTTTGAAGGAGGGCACTCGCCATGGACATGCGCCGCT
>CAZGLU010000181.1:1214-1723 GCA_964526095.1 uncultured Anaerolineaceae bacterium
GTCGTTGTGGCGATCGTCGCCGCCTACGCTCTCACGCGTGAGGAAGAGGCGCCGCCCGAACAGGCGCGCGTGACGCTGTTCCTGAGCTTCGTGCCCAGCGTGCAGTTCGCGCCGATCTACGTCGCGACGGAGCGCGGCTACTTTGCCGACGAGGGCATCGATGTCGAGCTGGAGAACAGCTTTAACGAGGCGGACGGCGTCGAGCGGCTGGCGAACAACGACCTGCAGTTCGGCATCATCAGCGGCGAGCAGGTGGTGTTGGGGCGCGGACAGGGGCTGCCGCTGGTCTACGTTATGGAGTGGTACCACCGCTTCCCGGTGGGCATCGTGTCCCCGGCGGAGGCGGGCATCACCGCGCCGGAGGACCTCGCCGGGCACGTCGTCGGCGTGCCGGGGCCGTATGGCGCAAGTTACATCGGCCTGCGCGCGCTGCTGGACGGCCAGCCGATCACTCGTGCGCAGCGCCGCGACGGCGTGGGGTTCGAGAAGGCGTCCCTGCTCCCGTGGCG
>CAZGLU010000181.1:1733-3238 GCA_964526095.1 uncultured Anaerolineaceae bacterium
TTACATCGGCCTGCGCGCGCTGCTGGCCCACGCCGGGCTGACCGAGGACGACCTGGCGGAGCTGCGCTCGATCGGCTTCGCCGCGCCGGAGGCGATCTGCGAGGGGCAGGTCGAGGCGGCGGTGGTCTACATCGCCAACGAGCCGCTGACCATCGAGCGCGAATGCACCCCCGTCAACGTGATCGAGGTCTCGGACTATACCAACCTCGTCGCCAACGGCCTCGTCACCAACGAGCAGACGATCCGCGAGTCGCCGGACCTCGTGCGCGCGATGGTGCGCGCCATCCAGCGCGGCATCGAAGACACCGTGGCCGACCCGGACGCCGCCTTCACCCTGAGCGTCGAGAAATACGTCACCGACCTGCCGGAGGACCAGTACGAGACGCAGCGCCAGGTGCTGCAAAACTCGATCGCGCTGTGGCGCTCGGACGACATCGGCCGGACGGACCCCGAGGCGTGGACGCGCACGCACGACATCCTGCTCGACACCGGGCTGCTGGCCGCCCCGCTGGACGACCTCAGCGCGGCGTACGACATGCGTTTCGTGGGAGAGTAGGCGCGCCGCCATGCCGGACGACATCATCCTCGCCGCCGAGCAGATCAGCCATGTGTATGCCAGCCCCAGCGGCGACGTAGCCGCCCTGGATGCCGTCACCCTCGGCGTGGCGCGCGAGTCGTTCGTGTGCCTTGTGGGGCCGAGTGGCTGCGGTAAAAGCACGCTGCTGCGCATCCTGGCCGGGCTGTTGGAACCCTCGGAGGGGCGCGCGCTGCTGGACGGCCAGCCGATCACTCGTGCGCAGCGCCGCATCGGCGTGGTGTTCCAGAAGGCGAACCTGCTCCCCTGGCGCACCGTGTATGACAACCTGGTGCTGCCGCTGGAACTGTCCGGCCTGCCGCCGGACACGCGGGCGGAGCGCGCCGCCGGGATGCTGGAGCTGACGGGCCTGTCGGCCTTCGCGGACGCCTTCCCTGCCGAGCTGTCGGGTGGCATGGCGCAGCGCGTTGCGATCGGGCGCGCGCTGATCTACCATCCCGAAGTGCTGCTGCTGGACGAGCCGTTCGGGGCGCTCGACGCCCTCACGCGCGAGCAGATGAGCGGGGAATTGCTGCGCATCTGGGCGCGCTACCGCAAGACGGTGCTGATGGTCACGCACAGCATCCCGGAGGCCGTGTTACTGGCCGACCGCGTGCTCGTCATGAGTCCGCGCCCCGGCCACATCATCCACGACCAAACGATCCCCCTGCCGCGCCCGCGCACCCTGGACCTGATGCACGAACCGGATTTCGTCGCGCTGACGGAGCATTTGCGGCGCTCCATCCGGCGCGAGTAGGCCCGTTCAGGCGCGCAGGCGGCTCGTGACCTGCGCCACGATCTCGTCCGCACACTCCTCGATGGGCTTGTCGGTGACGTCCACCACGGCGAACCGCCGCCGCCGGTAGATCCGCCGCGCGTATTCCAACTCCTCCGCAAGCACCTCCGGGTCGGTGTAGCGGCCCGGCTGCTT
>CAZGLU010000181.1:3248-7426 GCA_964526095.1 uncultured Anaerolineaceae bacterium
TGCTTGAGGCCGAGCTTGCCATGGCGGTGCTTGCGCCACATCAGCAGCACCGCCGGGTCGGCGGTCAGCCCGACGACGCGCCGCGCGTCCACCTCGAACAACTCGCGCGGCGGCGTCACCTCCAGGATCAGCGGGATGTTGGCGACCTTCCAGCCGCGCGTGGAGAGGTACATGCTCAGCGGCGTCTTCCCGACCCGCGAGATGCCCACCAGCACGATCTCGGCCTCGTCCAGTTCCTTCAGGTTCATCCCGTCGTCGTGACGGATCGTGAAGTTGATCGCCTCGATGCGCTTGAAGTGTTCCTCGCGCATCTGGCGATAGAGGCCGGGCTGGCCGAGCGGTGCCTGCCCTAACACGCGCGACAGGTTGCTGATCACCTGGCCGATGGCGTCGATGGCGACCACGTTGCGCTCGCGTGCCAGGTCGATCAGTGCGGTGCGCAGCTCCAGGTCTACCAGCGTGTGCACGATGAATCCGCCCGTGCTGACCGCCTCGCGCACGGCTTCCTCAAGCTGCGCCACCGTCTTGACGCGCGGCACGATGCGGATCGGCACCTCTTGCTCGTTGAACTGGGCCAGCGCGGTGCGGACCAACTGCTCGCCGCTCGCGCCGACGCCGCCGGAGACGATGAAGACCGGGGGCACGCTCATGGGGCGCTCCTGTTGACTGGCCGTGCCGTATAGGTGAGATCCTACGCCAATCGGTCACCGGGCGGGAGCGCGGCACGTCGCCAGCGCGCTAATCCATCCCCTCGCGCAGGCGGCGCTCGACCTCGTCGGCGGGAGGCAGCGCGAAGATCATGCCGAACGTGCTGCCCTGGCCGGGACTGCTCTGCATGAAGGCCCGCCCTCCGTGCTGCTCGGCCACCGACTTGACGATCGACAGGCCCAGGCCGGTGCCCTTCACGTCGTTGGCCGTGGACGGGGCGCGGTAGAACCGCTCGAAGACGCGCGCCTGGACCTCCGGCGGCACGCCGGGGCCATCGTCCTGCACCTCGAGGTACAGGTCATCCTCGCGCACATAGGCCCGGATCGTGACGTGACCACCCGCCGGGGTGTACTTGTGGGCGTTGCTCAACAGGTTGATCAGGGCGCGGTGCAGCCAGTGCATGTCCCCCAGGATGTAGGGCAGGTACTCTGGCACGTCGATCACCAGCGTCTGCTGCTTCTCGTTGAAGCTGACGCTCATGTCGATGATCCCGCGCTCGACCAGGTCGCGCACGTCCACCGGCGCGGACTTGATGCCCAGCCCGCTCTCGATGTATTCCAGGTTGAGCAGGTCGTCGATCAGATCTTGCATGCGGTCGATGCTCTGCTGCGCCAGGTCGATGACCTCCTCGTGCAGCGCCGAAAGCCCGCCCAGCTCGTTGCGCAGCATGCGCAGGGCGTTGAGCGTCGTGGAGAGCGGGTTGCGCAGATCGTGTGCCGCCGCGCGGATGAAGTTGATGCGCGACTGTTCCGCCTCGCGCAGGAAGGTCAGGTCGCGCACGACCATGACCCACCCCTCCGCCGCGCGGTCGTGCTCCAGCGACGGGCTGGCGTGCACCGGCGACACGATCGCGGCCAGGAAGCGCCCGTCCTCGAGCGTGGTCTCGAACACGGTGTTGCCGTTGCCCTCCGGGTCCATGGCACGGCGCAGCCCCTCCCGCACCTTGCCGGGCAGCGGCGCCTCCCGCAGCGGCACGTTGAGCAGGTCCGACGCGCGGATGTCGAACAGTTCCTCGGCCGTCGCGTTGACGAGGTTGATCCGGCCATAGTTGTCGGTGGCGATGATCGCCTCGCCGGACGAGTGCAGCACGGCGCTCAGGCGGCTGGACTGGGCGCGCTCGTTCTCGTACAGGCGGGCGTTGTCCAGCGCGATGCCCACCTGGTCCGCGATGGCGCGCAGCATGTCCACCTCGCCCGCGTCGAAGTCATAGGGGGCGTAATTCATCACGCTCAGAATGCCGACCACCCGCCCGCGTGCGTGCATCGGCACCAGCGCCATCGCCTTGACCTGCTCCTGCGCGAACTCCGGCACGTGCAGGCGCGGGTCGTCGCTCACGTCGCCGGTGATAAGCACCTCGTCGTTGCGCACGACCTGGCCGGACATGCCCTTGCCGAGTGGGATGCGCATCGGCTGGCTGACGAAGTCGAACTTCCAGCCGTGCTGCGCGCGCAGCACCAGCTCGTTCGCCTGCTCGTCCACGAGGCTGATGCCCGCCGCCTGCACCGGGATCACGTTCAGGACCGCGTCGAGCGCCGTTTGCAGCGCGGTTTCCAGGTCCAGCGTCTGGCTGACCGCCGTGGCGACCGTGTTGATCGCGGCCAGTTGGTCGATCCGGCGTTGCAGCTCGTGGGAAAGCTGCTCGTTGCGCAGAAGCAGGTTCTCGTCACCGGGGTAAGGCGTGGGTTGCCTGTCGGTCGGTGCCATAGCCATTCACCCTATGTGAAAAGAAAGCCCTATCCTACCACGAAATGGGACGGGTGTGTGTTCAAATCAACCCCAGCGCCGAGCCGAGCGCCAGCGCGACCAGCAGCGAGGCCAGCAGCAGCACCCAGGCGATCAGTCGCCCGCTGTCTTGCAGCGGCGTCAGGCCGGACTCGCTGACGTTCACATCCCCCAGCAGGTCCACGCGGATGTCGAGGTTGCGCGTCCCCCGCGTGAGACGGGCGTCGTAGGCGCTGCGAGAGAGGACCTGCCACCCCTCGGCGGTATACTGGGCCACGACGCGCTCCATGATCGCCTCCGCCGCTTCCGGGCTGATCGGCTCGACTTCCGGTGCGCCCGCCTGGGGCCGGGCGGGCCTCGGATCTCGGTCTGGCAGCATCGTTTCCTCTCCCATCGCGTTTGCGGTATAGTCGGGGGTCGGTGATTCAAGTGTACTCAGACTGACGAGAGTCTGCTATCGGCGGGGGGCACCGCATCCGGTCCCGCCCCTGAATATCGTTGGAGTGATGGTATGTCCGTGTACAACAGGCGAGCGCGTCGGCGTGCGACCTTCATCGGGGCGGCGATCGGCTCGATCATCATTTTTACCTTCGTGCTGAGCCTGGTGGCGCCGGGCCTGGGCACCACGACCAGCGTCGTCCTGACCAGCGTGCCGGATACCCCGGAGCCGACGCGTATCGTCGTGCCCTCGCCGGAGCCTGATCCACAGCTTGGCGGCGCGCTGCCTTACGTCCACAGCAGCGGGGCCTTTCAGGTCTTCCGCCCCGCCGGGGATGACTGGCTCATCAGCGATAACCCCTTCGCGATCGAGGGCGACCGCCGCGACGTGATCATCCAGAGCGGCAGGCGTCTGGTGGTGATCCACTATTCCGTGCAGCCGGGCGTGGAGTTCGAGGCGCTTGACTCGCTCAGCGAGAACTACCTGACCGAAGCGCATTACGCCGAGGAGTGGGGCAACTATGACGCCTGGGAGGAGACGGGCCGCGAGGTCACGGACGAGGCCGTGATCGTCGATTTTGACCTGCGCGCCGACGAGGTCAGGTACCTGGGCCGCGACCTGACGCGCCTGGAGGACGGCACGCTGTACCTCATACGCATCGTCGTGCCCGCCAACAACCGGCCCCTGCTGGAGGCGCTGGCCGAGGCGAGCCTGCCCGGCTTCTACCCCTACGAGCAGCTCGCGGCGCTGCCGCCGGCGTGGTCCGCCTACGTCGATCAGCAGCTTGGCTTCGTGCTGAAGTATCCGCCGGGCTGGGCTACGGTGGCGGGCGCGCCGGGCCGCCCCGCGACGCTGCGCAGCGGCTCCGGGGAACAGGCGATCATCCGCCTCGACGCCCAGGCGGGCCGCCCGCTCGCCTCGCCCGACGACGCGGAGGCGTGGGTGTTGGAGGCGGAAGCGGACGCCGAGGTAACCGGGGTTGAGCCGGTCGAGCACCCGACCGCGAGCGGCTACCGGGTCGCGTACACGTACCGCGATCCCTCCGGTGACCGGCACAGCGCGCTGGCCGTGCTGCTGAACGACGACGCCGGGGCGCTGTTTGTGGCGAACCTTCAGCTTGGCGCGGCGAACGTGGACCTGCTCGACTCCGAGGGGCTGTCCGACGCGCTAAGCCAGGCGTGGCGGGCCGTCGTGGAGGGCTTCATGGTGCTGCCGCCGGACGCGCGTGAGGCGCTCGTCGCGCCCGCCGCAACCGAAGCAGCCCCGTGAGCCAGCGAGCGCGCCGGTTTTAGAGTTTCCGGCCCCTGAT
>CAZGLU010000182.1:0-7409 GCA_964526095.1 uncultured Anaerolineaceae bacterium
CTCAACGTGCCGAACACCATCCTGGGCCGCGACTACCGCCTGCACACGATCGAGCCGCGGCGCGTGCCGGTGCTGGTCGCCACCGCGCCGTACCCCATGCGCACCATCCTGCTCAAGGATGTCGAAGTCCCGCACCGCAGCACTATCGGCGAGATCGACCAACTGCTCGAGCATGAGTTGGACCGCCGCCTGCAAGCCATGGCCGACGCCGCCCGCGACGCCGACATGCCGCGCGTGCTGACGGGGCACTTCAGCGTGACCGGCGCGGTGTGGGGCAGCGAGCGCAGCGTGATGTTGGGGCGCGACGTTCAGGTGCTGCTGAGCACCGTCAGCGACCCGGCCTGGGACTACGTCGCGCTCGGCCACATCCACAAGCACCAAAACCTCACGCTGGGCCGGACCGACGCGCCGCCTGTGATCTACAGCGGCAGCATGGAGCGCATCGAGTGTGGCGAGGAGCACGACCCGAAGGGCTTTGTGTGGGTCGAGCTGACGCGCGGCGCCGCGCGCTACGAGTTCGTGCCGGTGGACTGCCGCACCTTCACGACGCTGCGCGTGGACGTGCGCCGTGCCGGGAACCCGACCGGCGCCGTGCTGGAGGAGATCGCGCGCCACGACCTGCGCGACGCCGTCGTGCGCGTGGTGATCAAGGCGGACCCGGAGGCCGACCTGCTGATCCAGGATCGGCCCATCCAGCAGGCGCTCTACGACGCGGGCGTGAACCACATCGCCGCGATCCAGCGCGACGTCGAGCGGCCCGCGCGCATGCGGCTCGGCACCTCGCCGGAGGGCCTCACGCCGGAGCAGCTTCTGGAGCGTTACCTGCGCACCAAGGAGGTCGCGCCGGAGCGCATTCAAACGCTGCTCGAGCACGCGCGGGGCATCTTCGACGGCGGCGAGTAACGTCCCCCGGCGGGCGCGTTCATTCCTGCCACAAGATGTCAGGAATGGGGCGGTAAACTTGTTCTGCCTGTCCGGCGACAAGGAGGAACAAGCATGCCTGCATCGCACGAACTGACCTCACCAACCGAGCCGACCGCCACCCGCCCCTACATCCGTGACGATTACGGCATCCCGAAATCGAAAGAGGGCGTCCTGCCCTGGAGCTTCGCCCTCGAACGGCTGGCCCCGGCACGCAATTACTGGGTGTCCAGCACGCTGCCCGACGGTCGCCCGCACGCGCGGCCTGTGTGGGGCGTGGTCGTGGATGGCGTCGTGTACTTCGGCGGCGGCCCCAACACGCGCTGGGCGCGCAACCTCACCGCCCGCCCGGATGCCGTGGTCCACCTGGAGAGCGGCGACGAGGTGGTGATCCTCGAGGGCACCGTCACCAAGCTGACCGAGGAGAACGGCGATCCCGACCTGCTGCGGCGCATCGACGACGCCTACGAGGCCAAGTACAACATGCGTCACGGCACCCCCGTCTGGCAGCTCACGCCGCGCATCGCGTTCGGCTGGTCGCGCTTCCCGGACAACACGACGAAGTGGGTGTTCGAGGGGTAACTGTCAGCCGTTAGCCGTTAGCCATTAGCGGTTAGCGGTTAGCAGCAGCGAGGCAAAAAAGCGGCCTCGCCTGCGCACGGATTGCAGCGGGGCCGCCGCCTCTGAGGCTGCTATCCGTTTTTGAAAAACCCGGTTTCCCTCAATTGCCCACTGCCCAGGTGCGCCCTTGCATTGACGCCGCGTCCAGGTTAAAAACCCCGCCGCCGACCGACTGGATCAACGAGGATCGCCGTGTGAGCAAGTGGTTTTTCGACCTGGCGCGGACGCAGGCCCGGCACGCCGCGCTGCGGGACTTCTACGTCCGCGCCGGGCTGAACGCGGACCGCTTCGCATGCCCCCACGCCGCGGCCTGTCACGGCTCGCAGAAGCCGGGCGTCGTGCAGCAGTACGCGGGCGGCACCGCCGGGCTGAACCCCCTCTACGACGTCACCTACGACGGGCAGCCCATCCGCGTGCTGATCATCGGCAAGGAAGCGTCGCACCGGCCGCACTTCGCGCATGGCACGCCCGCCAACTTCGATGAGCGCAGCCGGCAATGCCTTGAGACCATCACCGCGTCGCGACGCACCTTCCACATCAAGGGCACGCTGCTCACCCTCCAGCGCATCTTTGAGGTGCAGTCCGATTACGTCTACGCCAGCTATGCCCTCAGCAACGCCCTGCGCTGCGCGTTCCAGCAGGCCGCCATCGCGCACAACACGTGTGGCACGCGCGACACGGCCACGATGCGCCGCAACTGCATCCCCTACCTGCTGGACGAGATCGCGCTGCTGGAGCCCACCCTGATCATCACGCAGGGCGCCTGGGCTGTGGACGGCAAGAGGCCGTTCGTGGCGCAGGTGTCGGAGGCGTGCGGGGCACCCGCGCGACCGATCATGCACAACGGCAGCGAGAAGTACGGCCTCTTTGAGTTTCCCGGCTTCATGCTGATCACCAGCCACCACCCGGCGCGGCTGAACTGGTGGAAGGAACGCTACGCGCCGGACTCGCTCTGGCCGATGCTCGATCACCTGAAGGCCATCGGCTACCTGCCGCGCATCGCGCCGGAGGACGCCGCCGCCTACGAATCGCTGGCCCGGCCTCACGTGGACCGGCTGCTCTCTGCGTAGCGTATCACCCGCCCCCTTCCGACGTGGAAGACCTGGCGCACGCTTAACCACCCGCTTCCCCCTCTCCAACTTGATTGGAAAAGGGGGACCGAGGGGGTGAGGTCACGGCTGAAATCGGAAGCTACCGCACCGTTCGGGCACATTCGGACGGGTAAAACGCGGGGGATGCGCTATACTTGGCGATGCGAACGGAAGTGCTATTGTTTCACGCCTGCCTCGCCGCCCGGCGGGTCTAAAGAGAAACGCTTATGCTGCCAACTCGACTTGAGATACGGAACTTCCTGGCGTACCGCCAACCCGATCCCATCGTCTTCGAGGGCATCCACCTCGCCTGCCTGAGCGGGCCGAACGGCGCGGGCAAGTCCTCGCTGCTGGACGCGATCACCTGGGCGCTGTGGGGCAAGGCCCGCACCCGCAGCGACGACGACCTGATCCACCAGGGCCAGACCGAGATGATGGTCCAGCTTGATTTCATCCAGGGCGAGTGCCTCTACCGCGTCGTGCGCAAGCGGCAGAAGGGCAAGACGGGCCGCCAGGGCCGCAGCGCGCTCGACCTGTTTATCTGGGACGCGGAGCTGAACCAGTACCAGCCGCTCACCGCCCCATCGATCCGCGAGACGGACGCCCGCATCTGCGAGCTGCTGCGCCTCACCTACGACACGTTCGTAGACTCCGCCTTCCTCCAGCAGGGCCGCGCGGACTCGTTCACCATCAAGCAGCCGGGCGAGCGCAAAGCCGTCCTCGCCAAGATCCTCGGCCTGGAGGACTGGCAGGTGTACGAGGAGCGCGCCAAGAACGTGCTGCGCCAGATCGAGCAGGAGGTCAGCTTGATCGACCTGCGCCTGGACGAGATCGAGCAGCAGGAGGCGGAGGAACCGGCCCTACAGCGCGAGTTCGAGGTCGCCCAGGCCGAGGTCGCCGAGGCCACCGAACTGCGCGAGCAGGCCGAGGCGCACTATGCCGAGGTCGCCGGGGCACAGGATCAGATGTCCGCCGCGATGTCGCGGCAGGCGCAGACGCAGCACCGCATCCGCCAGCGCCAGCGCGACCTGGACGAGATCGAGGCGGAACACGCGCGCTATCTGGAGCAGATCGGCAACCTGCGCGCCGTGATCGAGGACCGCGAGGCCATCGAGCAGGGCTACGCGCAGTTGCAGGCCGCGCGCCACGCCGACCAGACGCTCGGCGAGAAGTTGCAGGCGTTGAGCGCGCGCAAGGACCGCCTGAGCGAGGTGACGACCAGCATCCAGGCCGCCCGTGCCGAGTTGGAGGCGCAGGCCAAGGTCCACCGCGATCGCATCGCCAGCGCCGAGCGGACCGCTGCCGAGATCGACTCGTACCAGGCGGACCTCAGCGACGTACAGGCCGAGGTCCGGCGGCTGGAGGCGGAGGAAGCTCGCCGGGACGAGTTGAATGCAGCGATCAACGCGCTCAACGAGGAAATGGCCGACCTCAAGGCGACGAACCGCTCGCTGTACGACGAGATGCAGGCGATCAAGGCGCGGATCAACACCGTGCAGGGCGCGGAGGCGGTGTGCCCCACCTGCGGCCAGCCCCTGAGCGAGGAACAGAAGGCGGCGCTGCTGGCCGAACTGCACGAGGAGGGGACTCAGCGGGGCGACGCACACCGGAGCAACAAGGCACGCATGGAGGCCATCAGCGAGGCGCTGCAAGCGCACCGCGACGAGATCGCGGCGATTGAGAGCGAGCTGCGCCGTCTGCAGCCCCTGCGCGACCGCGCCGCAGCCCTCAGCGAGAAGGTAGAGGCGGCACGCAACGCGAGCGACATCGTGCAGGCCGAGAGCGCCGAGCTTCAGGCGATCGAGGCCGTGCTCGAGAGCGGCGACTACGCACGTGAGCTGCAAATGCAGCGTGACGCGATCCAGGCCGAGATCGACGCGCTCGGCTACGACTCCGAGGCGCACAACGCCGCGCGCGAGACGTTGAGCACCTACCACGATTATGAGCGCCGCCAGCACGAACTCGAAATGGCGCTGCGCCAGATGCCGGACGTGCAGGCCGCCCTGGACGGCGTCGCCGCGCGGCGCGAGCGCGTGCAGGCGGAATTAGCCAGCGAGGAACAGGAGGCCGCCGCGATCCAGGCCGAGATCGACGCGCTGACCGTACAGGTTGAGGAGGCCCGGCGGCGTGAGGAGGCCCTTCGGGCGCAGCGCACGGCGGAACGACGCGCGCTCGAACGCTTCAACATCGCGCAGCAGCGGCTGGCCGCGCTGGAGAACGCCCGCCAGTACAAGAAGAAGCTGGAGCAGGACCGGCACGACCTGATCGAGCGCAAGGGCATCTACGAGGACCTGCGCCTCGCGTTCGGCAAGAACGGCGTCCCGGCCATGATCATCGAGGCGGCGATCCCCGAACTGGAGGAGGCCGCCAACCGCCTGCTGACCAGCATGAGCGGCGGGCGCATGAACGTCCGCCTGGACACGCAGCGCGAGAAGAAGGACGGCAGCACGCGCGAGACGCTCGACATCCTGATCAGCGACGAGCTGGGCACGCGCAGCTACGAGTTGTATTCGGGCGGCGAGGCGTTCCGCGTGAACTTCGCCATCCGCGTCGCGCTCAGCCAGATGCTCGCGCGTCGGGCGGGGGCGCAGCTTCGCACGCTGTTCCTGGACGAGGGCTTCGGCACGCAGGACGAGGTCGGGCGGCAGCGGCTGGTCGAGGCGATCACCGCCGTGCAGGACCACTTCGACCTGCTGCTGGTGATCACCCACATCGACGAGCTGCGCGACGCCTTCCCGGTCCAGATCAACGTCGAGAAGCTGGTCGACGGCAGCCGCATCGAGGTGAAATAGCCCGCCGATGCCGCTCTCCCTCGACCGCCAGAACGCCTACCGCCAGCAGTACGCTCGCATGCGGCCCGGCTGGCAGCCCGCCACGGCACAGTACGAGGCGCTGATCCGCGACCGGCTGCGGCCCGGCCTGTGCGTGCTGGACGTCGGCTGCGGGCGCGGGGGCGTGCTGGAGCAGCTTGGCGCGGCGGTCGAGCATCCCCTCGGCCTGGACCCGGACTGGCGCTCCCTGGCCGAGCACCGCCTGCCCGACCTGCCCCGCGCCGCCGCGACCGCCGAGGCGATCCCCCTACCGGCGGGCAGTGTCGATCTCGTGCTGAGCAGTTGGGTGCTGGAGCACCTGCCCGCGCCCGAACGCGCCTTCGCGGAGGTCGCGCGGGTGCTGCGGCCCGGCGGGGCGTTCATCTTCCTGACGCCGGGCGCGTGGAGCGCGGCGGCGCTGGTCAACCGGACGCTGCGCCCGCTGCAAGCGTGGCTCGTGCCGCGCCTGTACGGGCGCGCGGAGGCGGACGCCTTCCCGGTGGTATATCGTGCCAACACGCGGCGGCGCCTCGACGCGCTGGCGCGGGCGGCGGACCTGGCGCCGTTGGAGTTCCGCGCCGTCGAGGACCCGACCTATTTCGCCTTCCACCCGCTGATCTTCCGCCTCAACGCGGCGCTGGCACGCTTCCTCCCGCGCAGCATGGCGGAACATCTGGTGGGGGTGTATGGGAAAGGGGCAAGTGACAAACACGATGGAACTAACTGAATCTATAGTTGATAAATTTGTAGCTTATGTCAACGGGCTGGGCCTTGATTATTCGACCCTTCCACCTGAATTCAGTTACAGCAATGCAGCTTTAATCTGTATCGACGCCGTACTCTCCATTAATCGTCGATACGATTCCTTTGTAAAGCCTCGAGTGGAGCGGTTTGCCCAATGCTACCCCGAAATTACGAGGCTTGAACAACTGCAGGATTTGATCGCACAGCATGGCTATGAGGATTTCCACGTTGTCTGGAACTATAGGCACCCGGAGCGTGTAAGGCTTCTACACCAGCTTGTAGACTGGTTTATCACGTACCGGCAGACAACCACATTCGAGGCCGATCTTGATGCAATGAAGCACTGGGCTGTGCATGCTCCACTAGCTAATTTGGGGGTCACAGGGATCAAAGGCATTGGCTTTGCAACCGCGCAATACATACGCATGATGCTTGGAGTGAGCACTATAAAACCAGATCGGCATATTAAGCATGCTATCCGAGATGGGCTTGGTCATTCCCTTTCAAATGTTCAAGTCGTGGAGCTTGCCGAACTGGCAGCGAGACGGCTAGGCGTCCCGGTGAACGCGCTGGATTACGCGATCTGGGAGAAGTATTCAGGTCGTTAACGCGGGTTAAGGCTATCTACCCGTGTCGGCGGGGCGCGGCGCTGGCTCGGCGGGCTGCGGGGCGCGTCCCGGCATCTCGATCGTGTAGTGCAGCGCCCCGTAGGCGAGCGCGGCCAGCACGCCGATGATCCCCGCGAGGTACCACACCCATTCGAAGCCGAGCGTATTGATCACCTGCCCGGCCAGCCACGGCCCGATCCCGCCCGCGATCATCAGATTGAGCGAGTACAGCGCCAGATAGCGCCCGCGCATATGATCGGGCGCCAGCCGCGCGGCGACCGCCTGCCCGACCGGCACGGACAACAGCTCGCCCGCCGTGATGATCACCATCGCCACGGCGAACAGCAGGTAGGCGTGTGTGTAGCCGAACATGCTGAAGCCGAATGCGTACAGCAGCGTGCCCACCGCCAGAACCAGCATCGGGGGCAGGCCGCGCTGCCGGATCTGCCGCGCGACCGACAGTTGCAGCGCGACGATCAGCACCGCGTTCAGGCTGATCAGCAGGCCGAAGCGCTCCGGCTCGATGCCGCGCTCGTCGCGCAGGAACACGGAGAGCGTCGTGTTCATCTGGAAGTACACCAGCGACACCGCCGTGCAGATCAGCACGAAGATGA
>CAZGLU010000183.1:0-4224 GCA_964526095.1 uncultured Anaerolineaceae bacterium
AGCGCCAGATCGCCGGGGTCCTGCGCTACGTGCGCCACTACACCGCCGACAACAGCCCGCACAGCTACGACCGCCTGACCGCCGAGATCGACACGATCATGGCGGCGGGCGTCTACATGGCGCAGCACGGCCATGACGAGGCGCTGCAAACGCTGATCGAGTACCTGGACCCCGACGAGCCGGACAGCTTCGTGTCGATCTGCAACTACGAGCCGGAGTTCGACTGGCTGCTGTACCTGATGGTCTACCCGCAGCAGCAGGGGGAGGCAGCCGCCGCCCGCCCGCCGGAGCCTCAGCCCACCCCACCGCCCGCACCGCAGGCCCCGCCCGCGTTCATGCCGGAGGAGGCCGAGGCGCAGACTGAAGCAGGGCCGGAGGCGGAGCCGGAAGCGCCCATGTGGGACGCCTCCGACGAGGGCAGCCCGACCTGGGATGCGCTCGTCGAACAGGCCCAGGACGACGAGCAGCCGCCCCTCGAGGAACCGCCCTCGCTGCCCGACGTCGAGCCGGAGGCGGAACCCGCCCCCGCGCCTGCACCGGACGTTCTGCCGGAGGAGGATACCGGCACCTTCGAGCCGCTGGACATCATGAGCCTGGCCGAGCCGCTCACGGATGGTGAGGAAGCCCCGCCGGAGCCGCCCGTGGTCCCGCTGCCCGTCGAGGAGCCGACCGTCCCGGCTGACCCGCCTGCCGTGGACGCGCACAAGGCGTTCCAGCAGGCGGAGGAGGCAGCGGCACGTGGCGATGGGGAGGCCGCAGCCGCCCTCTACGCGCGTGCGCGGGAGGGGTATGCCGCCGCCCAGGACGTACGCGGGCAGCTTGACGCCTTGACCCGCATCGCCGCGCTGGCCTTCGCCCGCCAGGATTACGAGGGCACGCTCAGCGCCGTTGAGCAGGGGTTGGAACTGACCGAACAGACCGACGCGCCCCAGATCGAGGGTCGACTGCTGATCCTGCTCGGTGACCTGGAGAGCGCGTTGGGGCAGCACGGCGGCGCGGAGGATGCCTACCGTGAGGCGCTGTCCATCCTGCGCCCGCTTGAGGACTGGCCGACCATCGGGAATACGCTCGATAAGCTCGGCGCGCTCTATCTCACGCAGGAGCGTTACCAGGACGCCGTCGCCGTGCTCGAGCAGGCGGTGCCCATCTTCGAGCGCGTGCAGCGCGCGGATCTGCTCGCCAGGGCGCTCGACAAGCTGGGCGAGGCGCACGCCGCGCAGCTTCAGTGGGACGCAGCCCAGGCGGCCTACACCCGCGCCGTCGATCTGGCCTACGCACGCGGGGACCTCGCCTTTACCTTCGAGTTGCTGACCAATCGGGGCATCATCGCTGAATCCAGCGGCGACCTGGCCGGCGCGGTGCGGCTCTACCAGCAGGCGCTATACGTCGCGTTTGAGCTGGCCGACGAGGAAGCCATCGGCGGGGTGCTGCTGACCCTGGCCCGCCTCCAGGTGGACGACACGCTTCAGATCAACCGCGTCGTGCAGTTGCTGGAGGGGGCGATCGCGCGCCTGCCGGAGAACACCGACGCCCGGCGGCTGCTCAGCCGCGCACAGGCCCGCCAGGCACGCCTGACCGACGCCGGGGTGACGCTCGCCGCCCCGGAACACAGCCTGCGTGCGTTCGCGGTCCCACCCACCAGGACGCCGCTCGCCGGTCACGCCTAGAAGAAACGGGCGGGTTTGCAAACCCGCCCCACAGCGCGCCTTTTCTCCCCCCACTCCGACTCGACTGGCTGAAGGGGTCGGGGGGTGAGGTCTGAAGCTAATACACCGGCAGCGACGGGTCGATCTCGCGCGACCACGCGTTGATCCCGCCGAGCATGTTGGTCACGTTGTCGTACCCGGCGGCGCGCAGTTGGTCCACCAGCCGCGCGCTACGCGCCCCCGTCCGGCAGAACACCACCACCGGGCGCTCGCGCGGCAGTTCGTCCAACCGGGCGGGCACCTCCCCCATCGGGATGTGGATCGCGCCCTCCAGGTGGCTGATCATCAATTCGTACGGCTCGCGGATGTCGAGCAGCACCAGCGGCTCGCCCGCGTCCAGCCGCGCCTTGACGTCGCGCACCGTCACGTCCGCGCCCCACGGGTCGCCCGTCGTGGCCTCCGCCGCCGACGTGTGGTCGCGGCCCGGCACGCCGCAAAACGCATCATAGTCGATCAATTCGGTGATGGTCGGATGCTCCCCACATGCCGGGCAGTCCGCGCGCTTGGGCAGGCGGATCGTCTCGAAGGTCATGTCCAGCGCGTCGTACAGCAGCAAGCGGCCTACCAGCGGCTCGCCCACCCCGAGCAGCAGCTTGATCGCCTCCGTCGCCTGCAACGTGCCGATCGTGCCCGGCAGCACGCCCAGCACGCCGCCCTCGGCGCAGCTTGGCACGAGGTGCGGCGGCGGCGGCTCCGGCAGCAGGCAGCGGTAGCAGGGGCCACCCGGCGCGCCGAAGACGCTGACCTGTCCCTCGAAGCGGAAGATACTGCCGTAGACCAGCGGCTTACCCAGCATCACCGCCGCATCGCTGAGCAGGTAGCGCGTCGGGAAGTTGTCCGTCCCGTCCACGATCACGTCGTAGCCCGCCAGCACGTCAAGCGCGTTGTCGCTGGACAGCACCAGATGATGCATCTCGATCTGCACGTGCGGGTTGATGTCGTGCAGCCGCGCCGCCGCCGATTCAACCTTCGGCACGCCGAGCGTGCTCTCACCATGTACGATCTGCCGCTGTAGATTGGTCGCGTCCACCACGTCGAAATCCACGATCCCCAGGCGTCCGACCCCTGCCGCGGCGAGGTACATCGACGCCGGGCTGCCCAGCCCGCCCGTACCGACGACCAGCACGCTCGCCGCCTTCAGCCGGGCCTGCCCTTCCAACCCGACCTGGGGCAGGCTGATGTGACGCGCGTAACGGCTGAGTTCGCCCGGCGTCAGGCCGGTGACGTCGGCTGGGGTGCTGTGCTGCAATGTAGTCACAATGCGCTCCTCCTGAACTGTCTGACGCGCCATAGCTTAACACAACACGCCCCGAAGGCGTACCCCTTCAGGGCGTGTCCGTCTGCGTGAATGGCGCGTGCGGGTCAGTTCCCAAACAGGCCGGTGCCTGCCCCAAAGATCCGCCCCGCCAGCCGGAACCCGGCTTCCTCCAGCCGCTCCGTGAAGCGCGGCCGGAAGCCCGTCGGCATGAGCTGACCGCCGCCCGCGTGGCTCGGCCCAGCCCCGCGCGAATCCGGCGTCTGGTACACGAAGATGTCCTGCAACGTCACCTGATCGCCCTCCATGCCCTGCACCTCGGTGATCTGGATGATCTTGCGGCTGCCGTCCTTCAGGCGGCTCTGCTGCACGATCAGGTCCACCGCGCTGGCGATCTGCCGCCGGATCACGTTCACCGGCAGGTCCATCCCGGCCATCAGGGCCAGCGTCTCGAGCCGTGCGATGCAGTCACGCGGGCTGTTGGAGTGGACCGTCGTCAGCGAGCCGTCATGCCCGGTGTTCATCGCCTGGAGCATGTCCAGCGCCTCGCCGGAACGGCACTCCCCCACCACGATGCGGTCGGGGCGCATCCGCAGGCTGCCCTTGACCAGGTCGCGGATCTCGAGGCGTCCCTCCATCCCGTCACCGTTCGGTGACGGCGGGCACGTTTCGAGCCGCACCACATGCCGCTGTGTAAGCTGCAATTCGGCGGAGTCCTCGATCGTCACGATGCGCTCGTCGTCCGGGATGAAGGCCGACAGCACGTTGAGCAGCGTGGTCTTGCCCGACCCAGTTCCACCCGACACCACGATGTTCAGGCGGGCGGTCACGCAGGCCCGCAGAAACTCCGCCACCTCCTCCGTGAACGACCCGAACCGCACGAGGTCATCGACCGTCAGGGGCTTGGACGGGAACTTGCGGATCGTCAGCGTCGTGCCTTGCAGCGCCGAAGGCGGCATGATCAGGTGCACACGCGACCCGTCGGGCAGCCGTGCGTCCACCATCGGATTGCTACGGCTGAACTCGCGCTGCATCGGCCGCACGATGCGCTGCGCCGTCCACTGGATGTGTTCCTCGTCGTCAAACACATATTCCGTCTCGGCGATCCTGCCCTTGCGCTCGGCAAAGATCAACTCCGGGCCGTTCACCATGATCTCGGAGCAACTGGGGTCCCGCACCAGCGGGTCGATCGCGCCAAAGCCGATCAGGTCCGCGATCAGGGCCGTCTCAAGCTGGGCCAGCTCGTCCTCGCGCAGTTGGATG
>CAZGLU010000183.1:4234-7403 GCA_964526095.1 uncultured Anaerolineaceae bacterium
TGGTGCTCAGGGTTGGCGCTGTCCAGCGCGTCGAATTCGCTTGGCGTCGCCAGCAGCTTATCGCGCAGTTGTTTGCGCAGCGCCGCCACGCGCGGCGGCGTGCGCCGCTTGACGGGCGGGGTATAAGACGGCTGATCGAACGACTGCGTCCCGTTGCGGCTCGGCTCCGGTGGTTCCTGTGCCAGCGGTGCGGTCCCTGAGGGCCGTGCTTCATCCAATGGTGTGACGCGGTTCAGGCGCGACAGCCGTGAGGTCATTCTGTTCCCCCCAACATGAGATGCGGCCGGGTGCAGTTACTCTTAAGGAAGTATAGATGAAAAACGAGCATAAAGCCCGCAATTTCACGTTTTTTTCACTTTTGATGTGGGAGGTTATCCTGTGCTGCGGGTTCTTCCGTGGGGGTTGGGGAGGCTGTCTCCAATGCGGCCAGCCATCGCGCGACCTGCTTGCGCCGCTTGTCGTCCGCCGGAACCAGGGTGTGCGCCAGCGTCAGGTCTGCGAGGGCCGCGTCGCGCTGGCCGGATCGCTGGAGCGCCATCGCGCGCCAGCAGTAGATCTCCGGGCGCTGCGGCGCCAGGCGTTGCGCGCGTGAGAAGGCGTCGATCGCGCGCCGGTCGTCGCCCTCTTCGTAGGCTTGCATCCCTCGCCCATAGTAGGCGAGCCACTGCGTCGGGTCCAGCGCCAGGGCGGTCGAGAAGTCATCCTCGGCCTCGGCGGGGCGGTTCTCGCCCAACAGCGCCAGCCCGCGCGCGGCATACAGCTCGCCGTTCTTCGGTGCTAGCAGGATCGCCTCGTCCAGGTCCGCGATCGCCATGTCGTACTTGCCCTTCTCGTAGTAGTACAGCGCGCGCTCATAATGGCGTTCCCACAGGCTCAGCTTGCGCCCCAGGCGTCCAAAGCGCTCGTACCAGGCGGGTTGTCTCATGATCAGCCTCGTACACCGGCCCGCGTGTGATTGCGGCTTGCGCGCGGGCGCTCCCTCCCCGCGCAGGCAGTCGCCGGAATGGACGGGTCAAGTATACTGCATTTTGCAAATGTGAATTTTTCATGAGGTTTGGTTGGTCGTGCTTACCCTTCTTGTATACTTTTGTTACCAACACCTGTTGCTTATGTGATGCATTGACAAGGGATTTGCCGTGCCTCTGTGCAACCACTGCGGCCACAACAATGCCCCAGGTGCGATAGCCTGTGAGGCATGTGGAAGACCATTCATCACGCCGGAAGCTGCTGACACCTCTCGGCTCGAACCGATCGCAGATATCACCAGCGCGCCGCGTTGGGGAACGGCTCGCCTCGGTGACGATCGCAAGCTCAACCTCCAGGTTCACGGGTACAGCCGCTCGCTGAGCGTCTGCGTGAAGGATCGTTTGATCCTGGGCCGCATCGATCAGGGCGGCCTCATTCAGCCCGACATCTTGCTGGACGAATTCAACGCGCTGGAACAAGGTGTCTCGCGGCATCATGCCGTGATCTACCTGGAAGATAACGTGCTCAAGGTGATGGATCTCGACAGCGTCAACGGCACGTACCTCAACGGCCTGCGGCTCATCCCGCATCAGTGCCGGATCCTACGTGACGGCGACGAGTTGCGGCTGGGCAACTTGCGTCTGCGGGCCAGCTTCGCATAGGCGGATAGCCTACCAGCCATTATAATTCAGGGCTGAGACGGACCGGAGCGCTTCAGGCGCTCCGGCATACTGTCACGATTCGATTGGGGAACACGCACCTACCCTAGAGGAACGCATGGCTGATCACCTGACGCCTACATGGTATAAGGATGCAGTATTTTATGAACTGTACGTACGCGCGTTCAAGGATGCCAACGGCGACGGACACGGGGATCTGAAAGGGCTTTACAGCAAGCTCGACTACTTCCGCGAGCTGGGTATTGACTGTATCTGGCTGATGCCGACCTACCCCTCACCCCTGCTGGACGACGGCTACGACGTGGCCGACTATCGGGGCGTCCACGAGGACTACGGCACGATCGAGGATTTGAAGGCCGTCATCGACGGGGTACACGAGCGCGGAATGCGCATCATCATAGATATCGTCGTCAACCACACCTCCGATCAGCACCCCTGGTTCATCGCGTCCCGTTCCTCACGCGAGTCCCCCATGCGCAACTGGTACGTGTGGAGCCGTACCGACCAGCTCTACCAGGACGCGCGCATCATCTTCCTCGACACGGAAACGTCCAATTGGGCCTACGATGAGCTGACCGGCGAATATTACTGGCATCGCTTCTACAGCTCTCAGCCGGACCTCAACTACGATAACCCGGTCGTCCAGCAGGAAATGCTGGACATCATCGACTATTGGATGGAGATGGGCATCGACGGGTTCCGCGTGGACGCCGTGCCCTACCTATTCGAGCGTGAGGGCACCAACTGCGAGAACCTGCCCGAAACGCACCAGTACATCAAGCGTATGCGCGCCCACGTCGATGCCAAGTGGCCGGGCCGTATGCTGCTGGCCGAGGCGAACCAGTGGCCGGAGGACGTGCGCGAGTATTTCGGGGACGACGACGAGTTCCACATGGCGTTTCACTTCCCCATCATGCCGCGCCTGTTCATGGCCCTCAAGCAGAAGACCCGTGCCAGCATCGTGGATATCCTCCTCCGCACGCCGCCGATCCCGCCACTGGCGCAGTGGTGTATCTTCCTGCGCAACCATGACGAGTTGACGCTGGAGATGGTGACCGAGGAAGAACGCCGTTATATGTGGGAGCAGTATGCCCCTGAGCCACGCATGCGCCTGAACCTCGGCATCCGCCGCCGGCTCGCGCCCCTGCTGGACAACGACCGCCGCCGGATCGAGCTGCTCAACGCCCTGCTGTTCACGCTGCCCGGCTCCCCGATCATCTACTACGGGGACGAGATCGGCATGGGGGACAACTACTACCTGGGAGACCGGAACGGGGTGAGGACCCCCATGCAGTGGAGCCCTGACCGGAACGCCGGTTTTTCCATGGCAAACCCCCAGCGGCTCTATCTTCCGGTGGTCATCGACCCGGAGTATCACTACGAAGCGATCAACGTGGAGACCCAGACCGACAACCCCTCGTCGTTCCTCTGGTGGATGAGACGGATGGTCGCCCTGCGCAAGAGGTTCAAGGCCTTCGGCAGGGGGAGCATGGAATTCATCCCCCTGGACAACCCCAAGGTTT
>CAZGLU010000184.1:0-3259 GCA_964526095.1 uncultured Anaerolineaceae bacterium
CGATGGAATCTCGTGACTGGAGTTCAGACGTGTGCTCTTCCGATCTGTCAACGGCAAGCCATGCTGCCGCCGCACTTTCGAAGGATTATGGCGGCATGATATACCGAGATCTGTTTTAATTTTGGCTTCGTGGGGTGGTCCGTCTTGCCCCATCTCATATGACACAGACAGGCCCTCAACAAGCCCTCGCATTCTTTATCGCCACCACCGACGGCACCGCGACCGCAGCCAGTGGTGACTACGTGGCTCAGAGCCTGACGGGGCAGACCATCCCTGCCGGGTCGTGCACATATACCTTCACTGTCACGGTCAACGCGATACAGCGGTTGAGAATAATGAGACCTTCTTTGTCAACGTCACGAACGCACCGCTCGCGTGACCAGCGCTGCACCGCCAAGCCCACGGCGCCGTGACCCCGCTGGCGGGGTGCATGGTCACCACGCGCTACATCCTCAACCTGCGCGAGCAGCCGAACAGCGCGGGCACGGTTATCGAGCTGATCCCGTACAACGTCACGCCGACGGCATTCGAGCGCACAGATGGCTGGTTCTACGTGGACTATGAGGGCCTGCGGGGCTGGATCAGTGCCGCGTACGTCACGCCGCAAGGAAGCTGCGGCCTGTAAGGTCCGTGTGATGTGCCGGGTATATCGCTGCGCTTCACCCGAATAACGCGGGCTGGCGCAGGCGACTAACCGCACCAGATCGCTCGACAAGCCCCGGAAATGCGATTTTGCGCCGCCTGAACATGAGGCGGCGCAATTTTGTCCCGGCTCGATCCCTCAAAACCTGGGGAAGTGACCGCTGGCCTGTGCCCGGAAACCGACCCCGGCCTAGCGTATCTCCTCGACGGCCCAGTGATCGCCCATCGCGCGCCGCCCAACGGCCAGCCCATCCCCGTTGGACACCTCGCGCAGCAGATCGTCGCGCTCCAGGGCAGCCGGGTTCAGCGTGACGCCAAGCCCCGGCCCGGTCGGAAGCGCGAAATGCCCATCCTCGACGACCGGAGCAAGATCGCTCAGGACGGGGAAATACGTCTTGTAAAACGCCCGCACCGACTCCATGTAAAACAGGTTGGGGATATGCGCGCCGAGGTGGAGACAGACGGCGTGACAGATCGGCCCGGCGACGTTGTGCAGCACCACCGGCAGGCCAAACGCCTCGGCCATGTTGGCGATCTTGCGCGTTTCAGCAATGCCGCCGTTCCATACCGGGTCCGTCATCACGATCTGCGACACATGCTTTTCCATCCACTCGCGCAACAGCCAGCGCGTGATCAGCAGCTCGGAGCCGACGATCGGGATCGACGTCTTCTGCGAAATGAGCTTGATCTCGTCGGGATAGGTCGGGGCCATCACGTCTTCAAGGAACAAGATGTCGTAGGGTTCCAGCGCGCGCACGATGCGCTCCAGGCTGGCGCGGTTCCAGCGGAAGTGAAACTCAACGCCGATCTCCATGTCGAGGCCGACCGCGTCGCGGATCTGGCGGATCGGTTGGAGGCCCTGCTCGATCTCGGCGGACGTGATGCGCTGGCCCAGGCTCGACTCGCTGAAGCGGTCGAACGGCCAGATCTTCATGGCGCGAATGCCATCCGCCAGCAGGGAGCGCGCGAGCGTCCCGGCGTCGTGCTGCCACAGGGCATAGTCCGGCACCGCCTCGGTACCGATGCAGGTGTTGTAGGTGGGCACGGCGTCGCGGCTCCGGCCGCCGAGCAGATGCACCAGCGGCGCGCCGTAATGCTGGCCCATGATGTCCCACAGCGCGATCTCGACCGCCGACAGGGCGCGCGTTTCGCCACCCGCGAAGCCGTGGTACATCAAGTTGTCCATGACAAAGCGCCAGTTGCCCTCGATGTCGAGCGGGTCCTGGCCCAGGAGCAACGGGGCAAGGGTGCCATGTAGCGCCGCCTTCGCCGCCGGGATCTTGTCAACGGTTTCGCCCAAACCGATCAGGCCGGTGTCGGTATGAACGCGCACGACCATCAGGCGCGGATACGCTCGCCACTGTAACGTCTCAATCGCTGTGATCTTCACCGTCAAACCACCTTCGCCATATCGAGCACTACACCGACCATCATATCGAGCATATCGAGCACCGTACCGATACCGGGGCGTGGCAAGCGCGGCGTCAAGCCAGCTCCCACACGACATGCTGCGCCGGATCGCGGCGCGTGACCAGCAAGCCGCGCTGCGTCAGCGAGTTCAGGTTGCCCAGCATCCCAAAGCTCAAATCCTGGTTCGTGTCCTCCGGCCAGGTGCCCAACTCGGGGCCGAGCAAGTCGATCGCCTCGCGCAGGGTGAACGGCTGCTGTGCGGCCAGATCAAGCAGCCTGCGCTCCACCAGCTTGCAGAAGTTGCGGCTTTCGCGCACGAAGTCACCGACCTCGGGGCCGCGCTGCACCGGCCAGTGCGCCGGTGAGAGGATGTCGATGTCCATCGCCAGCAGCCGATCCAGAGTTGCGAGGTAGGTGTCCACGTAGCAGTAGGTCGGCGGCAGGGCGGGCTGCCAATCCGCGTCGAGGATCGCGGTCCACAGCGCCGCCTCACCGGCCACCAGCAACCGGCTGCGCGGATCGTACACGGCGAGATGGCCCCAGGTATGTCCGGGCGTGTGCACCGCCGTGACGGACCAATCGGCGCTCAGGCGGAACGTCTCGCCGCCCTCCAACGTGAGATCGACCGGCGTGCTCAGGGTGTCGGCGCGGATGCCGTCCTTGCCCGCGTCGCCATAGCCGATGCCGTGGTCGGCCTCAAACTGCGAGTAGCGCCCGGCGATCAACGCCTCGGTGCTTTCGATCCAGGGGCGATCGCGCTCGTGGCAGACGACCAGCGCACGCGGCGCAGCAGCCTTCATCGGCTGGTTGCCGCCCTGGTGATCCGTATCGGAGTGGGAAACGAGGATATAAGTCAGGTCCGCCGGATCGAAGCCAATGCGGGCCATGTAGGGCAGGATGTCCTGCTGCGGGTTCGCCGCGCAGCCCGTATCGACGAGCATCGAGGCCGACTCGCCGACGAGCAGATGCACGAACACGATCCGGTTGCGACCGAACGTACAGGGGATGCGGTGAATGCCGGGCGCGATCTCCATACCATGTCTCTCCTAATATGCTGCGCTCAATCGCGCATCTGGCTCAGCTATCCTGCGGCTGCTCGCCCTTGGCACCCATCCCGCCATCGACCTCGTAATTCGAGCCGGTCACGAAGCTCGCCTCGTAGATCGGAAGAGCGTGTGTAGGGAAAGAGTGTAGGATAGGGTGTAGG
>CAZGLU010000184.1:3269-7384 GCA_964526095.1 uncultured Anaerolineaceae bacterium
AATGGTCCCCACCCGGCCAATCGGGTGCATCTGGTTGAACGCCTGCCGGTACTGGGCGGCGTCGGATTGGGCGGAGAGGAAGTCGTGCAGCATGGGCGAGTCAATGGTGCCGGGCGAGATCGAATTGACGCGGATGCCCAGCCGGGCGTAGTCCGTGGACATGGCGCGCGCCAGCGAAACCAGCGCGCCCTTCGTGGCGGAATAGACCGCCAAGCCCGGCAGTCCGCGCCCGGCGGTGATGCTCGCCATGTGGATGATGCTGCCCGCGCCCGCCGCCAGCATGCCCGGAATCACGGCGCGGCTCACCAGATAGGTGCCGCGCAGATTGACCGCCACACAGCGGTCGAAATCCTCCGGCGAGGTTTCGTGCAGGCGGCCGGTCGGCATCACGGCCGCATTGTTCATCAGGACCGAGATGGTGCCAAAGGCCCGGCTCAACTCGTCCACGGCGCGCGTCACGGCGGCTTCGTCGCGGATGTCACAGGCCAGCGGCAGCGCGCGCCCGCCCGCCTGCTCGATCTCCGCCGCAACCGCCTCGCACCAATCCCGGCGGATGTCCAGCACGCCGACGCTCGCCCCTTCACGGGCAAAGCGAAGCGCGATCCCGGCCCCGATGCCCTTCCCTGCCCCAGTCACCAGCGCGATTTTTCCGGAGAGCCGCTGCATCCTCACATGCTCCTTCACGTGTGCTGATCCGACCCAGTCGGGAAACCGTTCCAGATGGCGCGCCCCACTCCGTCGCGGAACCGGCCCAGCAGGGGTGCGGTGACCCGGTCAAGTTCGTCGGCGCAGCGTGAGTGGAGACCGGCGCGAGCGTGCGCGGATCGCCGCCCTGAAACGTTTGGTGGCCCCGGCGGCCGGACTGCCCCACGCTCCGGTGGGCTGCAGCCGGTTGAGTGGAAATGCATCTTGTCGTCAAAAGACACTATTCACGCTATATGCTATTCACTCTATAATAGCTGATTGACAAGAGCAACGGGGCGATATACTATGAGAGTAATTATCGATTATCGATAATTAATAAGTTAGCACTGTTTGCCCGGCTGTGTCAATAAAGAAGCCCTTTTTCGTAAAATTTACGGAGTCTCCCCTATGAAGCTCAAAACCAAGCCCCGGTCACTGGTTGACCAGGTATATGAGCAACTCCGGGCCGACATCATCAGCGGGCGCATCCAGTCGAACGAAAAGCTGGTCGAACTCGATATCGCCGAACGCATGGGGATCAGCCAGGGCACCGTCCGCGAAGCCCTGCAACGGCTTGAATGTGACGGGCTCGTGGACCGGCAGGCCCACCGCGCAACGTACGTCACCGAGGTCGCGCTCGACGAAATCTACGAATACTTCGCGGTGCGCAGTCTGATCGAGGGGATCACGATCAGACGGGCGATGAAAAACCTCACCGACGAGCAGTGCGACGAACTGGACGCGCTCATCGACAAGATGCGCGAGGCGGGCGAGCGGCAGGACATCGAGACGCTCGTCCAGTACGACATGCGCTTCCACCAGTTGATCTGCGAATGGGCCGCCAGCCCTGTGCTGACGAACATCTGGGTGCCGTTGTTCCTGCAGATTCAGCGCTTCATCATCCAGACCCACCCCAAAGTTTTCGTGCCCTTGTCGGCCATGGCCGAGACACACCGTCCCATCATGCAGGCGCTACGCGCGCGGGACGTCAACGCAGCGGTGACCGCAGTCAAGGAGCATATCATGTTGATCTGGGATCAGAGCGATCGCGATCAACTCAACACGTAGCGTTGTCCTGTCGACCCGTCGATTAGACCAGACTTTTGGAGACTCTCAGAATGGCCCAGACCGATATGAAAATGACCCGCAGTTTGCCCGTGCGCAGGAGTGGTCCGGCAGGCTTCGTGCTGCGCCTGCTGCGCGCCCGCGAAATCGGCGTGCTGATCGCGCTGATCCTGCTGGTGCTTTACGTCAGCAGCGAAACGCCCTACTTCTTCCGCGCACAGAACTTAATGAACGTCCTGCGCAGCATGTCTACCGTCGGCATCATGTCGATCGGCATGACCATGATCATCGTGACTGCGGGGATCGATCTGTCGGTGGGGTCGGTACTGGCGGCTTCGTCCATGCTGACGGCGCGGTTGATGTTCACCGAGACGGCCTCGCCATGGGTGGCCGTGGCGGTGGGCCTGGCATTTGGCGCGCTGTTGGGGGCCGTCAACGGCATCGTCATCACCAAAGTGCGGGTGAACCCCTTCATCACGACGCTGGGCATGCTGAGCATCGGGCGCGGGCTGACGCTGTATCTCGCGTCCAACCTGAAAGGCACGGTCGCCAGCAACATCCCCATGCAGAACCAGGACGTGAACTTCCTCGGGGCGGGCTACATCGAAAATGTGCCGATCGTCGACCGCATCCCCTTCCCTGTGATCGAAATGCTCGTGCTCGTCATCGTGTTCAGCCTGTTCATGCGCTACACCGTGCTTGGCCGACAGATCTATGCCGTGGGCGCCAACGAAACGGCCGCGCGGCTGTCGGGCGTGCCCGTCGATCTGGTGAAGATCTTCGTCTATACCATCACCGGGCTGCTCGCCGCGTTCGCCGGGATCATAACCGCCGGGCTGCTGGCGACCTCCGCGACGAACGCCGGGCAGGGCGTCGAGCTGGACGTGATCGCCGCCGTGGTCATCGGCGGCGCGAGCCTGATGGGCGGCGAAGGGACGATCATCGGCGCGATCATCGGCGCGGCGATCATGGCCGTGCTCCGCAACGCCTTCGTGCTGCTGCACTTCGAGAGCTACATGCAAACCATCACCATCGGCTGCGTGATCATCGCAGCGGTCGCCATCGACCAACTGCGCCGCCGCCGTCGGTGACTCAGGCTGGTCTGGGTCAGGCGTCAACAGAACAGGAGGCTGTCTATCCGGAGAGAACATCGCTCAAAAACAGGTTTTCGACCTCTTTTAGAAATGGAGTAAACAGAACCATGAAGCTGCTCAAGTTTGTGGTCATCCTTGCTCTGCTGCTGGGCATGATCCCGACGGCCATGGCCCAGGACGACGCTCCCGCCGCGCCCCCATTCGCCTCGCAGTGCCAGATGCCTGACGAGGGGCGCGTGAAGCCGCTGAACGTCATGCCTGAGGAGCCGCTGCGCATCGCGGTGCTGGGGCTTGAGAACAACCCCTTCTGGATCCCGGTGAAGGAAGGCGCGGAAGCCGCGGCGGCGGAACTGGCCGCCTACAACACGACCGTGGACTGGATCGTGCCGGGCGACACGCACACCGCTGACGACTTCAGCGGCGGGCTTGAGGCCGCCGTCGCCCAGGAATACGACGCCATCGCGACGGTGGCGGGCGACGCCGGGCTGGTGCCGTTCATCAACGCCGCTGTTGAAGCGGGCATCCCGGTCGCGACCTTCAACTCCGAGACCGACGCGGAGAACGCACGCCTGTTCTTCGTCGGCGCGGACCTCTACCTGCAGGGGCAGGCCGCTGCCCGCGCGATGGCCGAAGCCATCGGCGGTGAGGGCCAGGTCGGCGTCATCACCGGCTTCTTCGCCGTCGAAGCGCACGAACTGCGCCGCCTGGGCTTCATGGAAACCCTGGCCGCCGAATTCCCCAACATCGAGGTCGTCGCCGAGGTCGAGAACCTGGACCAGGCCGACACCGCCTTCACTCAGGCGCAGGACATGATGCTGGCCAACCCCGACCTGAAGGGCATCTACGTCACGGCGGGCGGCCCGTTCGGCGCGGCGCGTGCGGTGGCCGATGCCGGTAAGACCGGCGAGGTCTGGGTCGTGTCGTTCGACTTCGTGGACGAGACGATGCAGTACGTCGCCGACGGTGTCATCTACGCCACCATCGGCCAGAACCCGTTCGCCCAGGGTCACGACCCGGCGATCCGGCTGTTCAACTACCTCGTAGCGGGCGAAGTGCCTCCGTGCGCGCGTCTCGTTACGGATGCAACGCTCGTCACGGCGGAAAACATCGACCAGTTCTGGACGCCTGAAGGCCTCCTGCCTGCTCCGCCTGCGCCCATGCCCGGTGAAGAAGGCTGGTTCGCCTCGCAGTGCGCGCTGCCCGACGAAGGGCGCGTAAAGCCGCTGAACGTCATGCCTGAGGAGCCGCTGCGCATCGCGGTGCTGGGGCTTG
>CAZGLU010000185.1:0-2573 GCA_964526095.1 uncultured Anaerolineaceae bacterium
CCCTATCCTACACTCTTTCCCTACACGACGCTCTTCCGATCTCTGCCGATCATCGCCGCCGCCGCCGACAAAGCGTGTGAGGTCCTCGGCTCCGGCGGCCTCGCTCCGCACATCGGCTGCCTGAGCTACGGCACCACGGCCACGATCAATACCACGCACCGCAAGTACATCGAGGTCATCCCGCTGATCCCGCCCTTCCCCTCCGCCGTGCCGGGCGCCTACAGCCTTGAGATCCAGATCTACCGGGGCTACTGGATGGTGAGCTGGTTCAAGAACGAGTTCGGCTACCGCGAGATGCTGATCGCGGAGGAGATGGACGTCGAGCCGGAGGTGCTGCTCGACGGGCTGGCGGGCGAGGTGCCGCCCGGCGCGGCGGGCCTGGTGCTCCAGCCGTACTGGTCGCCGGGGGTCAAGGTGCCGGGGCCGGAGGCGCGCGGCGCGATCATCGGCTTCAGCGACGTGCACACCCGCGCGCACATGTACCGCGCCATCCTCGAAGGGCTGGCCTACGCGCTGCGCGAGGGCAAGGAGCGCATGGAGAAGCGCAGTCGCGTGCCGATCACCGAGTTGCGCGTGTCGGGCGGCGGGTCACAGAGCGACGGGGCGCTGCAACTGACCGCCGACATCTTCGGGCTGCCCACCGCGCGCCCCCACACGTTCGAGACCTCCGGCCTGGGCGCGGCCATCGACGCCGCCGTGGGCCTCAAGCTGCACCCTGACTTCGACACCGCGATCCGCCGCATGACGCGCGTCAGCAAGGTCTTCGAGCCGGACCCGGCAAAGCACGCGACCTACGACCAGATTTACCACCGCGTCTACAAGCAGATGTACCGCCGCCTCCAACCGCTTTACAAGGCGCTGCACGAGATCACGAACGGGGGATAAGAACAGGGGCGGGTTGGATGCTCTTTAGGATTTAATCCGGATATATGGAAATACAGGGCAGGTTTGGAAACCCGCCCCTACGCGACACACGGAAATTGGCTTTTCTCCCCCTCTCCAATCAAGTTGGAGAGGGGGCCGGGGGGTGAGGTCTCACCCACATTCACCGACTGCGCGCGGTCATCCGTCACTGCACCGGCGGCACGAGCACCCGCTCGACCGTCAGGGTGTGGCCCTCGCCCACCGCGCTGACCGACACCGGCGCGACGATGGTTGCGCGGTCCACGAAACACAGCGTCTCGTTGATCGCCTCGCACCAGTAGGTCGTCACGTCGAGCGCCAGTTCTGTCTGGCCCTCGCGGAACGTCACCGGCACCTCGACGGGCAGCTCCGGCAGCACGATCCGGACGTCACGGCCCTCCGGCGGGACCTGCACCACGTCATCCTCCGGCACGATCAGCGTGAAGGGCGCCAGATCGTTGAGCTTGTAGCCCTCCGGCATGCGCAGTTCCACGCGCAGCGTGCCCTCGCCCGGCGCGACGGTCTGCGGCGCCATCGTCACGACTTCCTCGCCCAGGCCGGGGCCGCCGAACGGGCTGAGGATCGACACTTCCGCTTCCGCCGCCTCGACCGGCTGCTCACCGGGCATCAGGCGCTCGACGTTCGGGAACTCGACGGTCGTGACCTCGCCCGTCGCCACGTCCGCCACGCGGATCGCGTCGTTGTTCGTGTCCGCGATGTAGAGCTTGCCCTCGGCGTAGTCCAGGCCGCCCGGCTCGTAGAACTGTGCCTCGGCGCCGTCCACCAGCCCGGCCTCGCCCGTGCCGAGGAAGGTCGTGCTCTCGCGGCCTGCCGGGTCGATGCGCTTGATCTTGTTGTTGTAGGTATCGGCCACGTAGAGCACGCCGCCCTCCGCGACCGTCACGCCCAGCGGGTGCTGTAAGCGCACGTCGTCGCCCGTCCCGTCCACGTCGCCGAAGTCAAACAGCCCGGTCCCGACGATGGTGCGGACCTCGCCCTCCGGGTCCAGAGCGGCGGTGCGGATCGCGCTGGCCTCCGCGTCCGCGAAGTACAGCACCTCGCCATCCGTGTCGATCCCGCTCGGCTGGTTCATCGACGCCTGGCGCAGCGGCCCATCGACCAGCGCCTCGCGGCCATTGCCCGCGTAGGGGCCGACCACGCCATCTGCGACGTCATAGGCCCACAACTGGTGCGGCCCGGCCATGGCGATGTACAACGTGCCGTCGTGGTAGGTCAGGTCCCAGGGCGAGTTCAGCGCGATCTCGGTCCCCGGCCCGGAAGCCTCCCAATCGAAGCCCTGCTCGCCCGTTCCGGCCAGCGTGGTCACCGTCCGCGCCTCGAGGTCCACCGCGCGGATCGCGTGGTTCTCCGTGTCCGCGACGTAAAGCGTATCCCCGTCGAGCGCCAGCCCCTGCGGGCGGAAGAACTGCGCCGAGGCATAGTCACCGTCGGCCAGGCCCGGCTCGCCCGCGCCGATCACGTCCAGCACCTCGTAGCTGTCCAGGTCCGCGACGACGATGCGGTTGTGGTTGCTGTCGCTGATGAACAGCCGCCGCCCGGCTGCGTCGGCCAGCACCTTGCCGGGGAAGCGCAACGGGGTCGCCTCGACCGTCGCCAACTCCGGCGCAAGCTGCGGCAGCGGCGCGGTCTTCAGCACGCCCGCCGCGCCG
>CAZGLU010000185.1:2583-7381 GCA_964526095.1 uncultured Anaerolineaceae bacterium
CTGCGCCATCGTCGCGATGATCGGCGCGATGCGGTTATACAGCGGCTCACCCGAAAGCTGCCCGACCACCTTGCCGAAGGGGTCGATCAACATGAAGGTCGGCCACGCGCGCACGCCGTAATTCTGCCACACCTCGAAGTTGTTATCGTTGAGGACAGGGTGCTCGACCTCGTAACGGCGCACCACGCGGCGGATGTTCTCCGTCTCGCCCTCGTTCTCGAACTTGGCCGAGTGCACGCCGATCACGACCAGTTCATCCGGGTACTCGGCCTCCAGCCGCTTGAGGTCCGGGATCACGTGGATGCAGTTGATACAGCCGTAAGTCCAGAAGTCCAGCAGCACGATCTTGCCCCGCAGGTCCTCGAAGCTGATCGGCGCGGAGACGTTGATCCAATCCGCGTCAGCAGGGAAATCGGGCGCGGTCACGTCGCCCGACCATGTATACGTCATCCCGGCGTCATCCCCCTCGGCCTCCGGCGTCTCGTCGCCCTGTGCGAACACCCCCGCCGCGCCCGCAATCGCCACGGCGATCGCGGCGAATATGCCCAGCCCGGCCAGCATCACGTTAAGTCGTTTCATCGCCCTGCCCTCTCTCCAATACACATCTCATTATCACCCGCCAATATGCCAGTTTTCTGAATATTCTATAAGAAAAATATGAGTCCATTGTAACGGTCAGCGGGCCGGGCGTCCAGCGTCCGCCGCGCTAGCGGGCGGCCAGCGCGCGCTCGTAGGCGGCCAGCGTGCCCTCCGCAGTGCGCCGCCAACTGAAATCCCGCGCGCGCGCCAGGCCCCGGTTGCGCATCACCCCGGCGAACCCCGGCTCGACCAGCAGCGCGAGGATCGCGGCCCCCATCGCCCGCGAGTCGCCGGGTGGGACGAGGTACGCCGCCTCACCCGTCACCTCCGGCACGGACGAGACGTCACACGCGACGACCGGCGTCCCGCAGGCCATCGCCTCCAGCAGCCCCAGGCCGAAGCCCTCGTAGCGGCTGGGGAAGACGAACACGCGCGCCAGCCGGTAGAGCGCGGGCTTGTCCGCTTCGTCCACCGCGCCGAGCCACTGCACGCTCTCGCCCAGGCCCAGCTCGTCCACGTAGGCGGGCAGGTCCGGGAAGCGCGCGGTGCCCCATACCGCCGGGGTGTGCCCGGCCAGCACCAGCGGCACGTCGGCGCCGGTCGCGGACGCGACGTAGGTGTACGCGGCCAGCAGCAGCCGCACGTTCTTGTGCGCGGCGTACGAGCCGAGGTACAGCACGAACTCGTCCGGCAGGCCGTACTTATCGCGCACGGCGCGGTCGCCCTCGCGCCCCACTTCGGGATGGTACGCACGCGCGGCGGCCAGCGGCGTGACGGCGATACGCGCCGGGTCGATGTGCAGGTAGCGCGTGATGTCCTGGCGGCTCGCCTCGGAGATGGTGACGACCTGCGCCGCGCCGCGCGTTCCCGCCCCCGCCAGGCTGCTGTACAGCCGGTTCAGGACCCCGGCGCGGTATTCGGGCAGCGCGAGCGGGATCATGTCCAGCACGCTCACCACCAGCGGCGCGCCCACACGCAGCGGCGGCCCCCAGTACGGCACGTGGGCGACCCCCGCCGCTAGCCGCCGGACCGCCGCCGGATAGCCGCGCTGCTCGAACCAGACCTTGCCCAGGTGCCCGCCCACCGGCAGGCGCACCGGCAGCACGTCCACATTAGGCGGCAGATCGTCGAGGGTGCGCATGTGGGCCGGGACGACCAGCGACAGGCGCAGGCCCGGCGCGAGCGCCTGGAGCGCCGTCACAAGCTGGCGGACGTACTGCCCGCTGCCGGTCTGCGGCTGATCCCAGAACCACGCGTTCAGCGCGACGTGCATACGCGGGCCGCCCACCTACCCCCCGGCGTCTTCATACCCGTGCGGGTGCGTCGTGTGCCACCGCCACGCCATCGCGATGATGTCGCGCAGATCTGGGTAGCGCGGCTCCCATCCCAGGTCGCGCATGATGCGCTCGGACGAGGCCACCAGCCGGTCCGCGTCGCCGGGGCGGCGCGGCGCCTCGACCGCCGGGAAGTCCACGCCCGTCACGCTGCGCGCCACGTCGATCACCTCGCGCACGCTGTAGCCGCGCCCGTTGCCGAGGTTGTAGACCATCGGCTCGCTCGCGCCGTCCAGCGCCTCCAGCGCGAGCACGTGCGCCGTGGCGAGGTCCTCGATATGCACGTAGTCGCGGATGCAGGTGCCGTCCGGCGTGTCGTAGTCCGTCCCGAAAATGGTGATCGCCTCGCGCTGGCCGAGCGGCACTTGCAGCGTGAGCGGGATGAGGTGCGTCTCCGGGTCGTGGGCCTCGCCGCGCACGGGGACGCCGTTCGCGTCGAGCATCGCGCCGCAGGCGTTGAAATAACGCAGCGCAGCATACTTCAGCCCAGCCACGCGGTAGTACCACGCCAGCATGCGCTCGATCATGAGCTTCGTCTCGCCGTACACGTTGGCCGGGCCGACCGGGTCATCCTCGGTGAGCGGCGTGTCCTTGCTGGCGTAGACGCCCGCCGTGGACGAGAACAGGAAGCGCCGGACGCCGTAGCGGATCATCACGTCCAGCAGGTTGTTCGTGTTGGCGACGTTGTTGCGGAAGTACTTCGCCGGGGCCTGCATGGACTCGCCCGCCTCGATGAAGGCCGCGAAATGCGCCACCGCGTCAAAGGCCGTCGTCTGGAACAGGACGTCCAGCGCGCCAGGGTCGCCCAGGTCGCCCTGGACGAAGGCGGCTCCCTCCGGCACCGCCGCACGGTGCCCCTTCACCAGGCTATCGAACACGGTTACGCGGTGGCCCGCCCGCAGGAAATAGGCCGCCGTAGCCGACCCGACGTAACCCGCCCCACCGGTCACTAATACGTGCATCGCTGCTCCCATCCGTGCGCCCGGCGCCGCGTCCCCAGGGCCGCGCGCCAGGAGAAAACTCCGGGCCTATTCTGCCGCCTTCCCCCCGTTTCGGCTAGAACACATTAAAGTTCTCTAAAAAACGCCCCTGGCCCCTGAAGCGGCGCTACAATAGAATCAACACGTGAGCAGAACGACCAGATATGCAGGACCCGATTATGGCCGATTACCCCTACCGCCAAAACGACGATCTCCCCGCCTACCTGCTGGATACGCAGCCGGTGCGCGTGCCGGTCACGGACGACCCCGCCCCGCGCCGTAGCTGGCCCGTCCGGCAGTGGGTCAAAGAGGCGCTGCAAATGCTGCTGATCGTCGTGCTGCTGCGCGTCGGGATGGACACCCTCCTGCCGCGCTACGTGGTCGATGGGGCCAGCATGGAGCCGAGCTTCTACACCAGCGAGCGCGTCATCGTGGACCGCATCACCATGCTGATCTCCGGCCCGTCACGCGGGGACGTGGTCGTGTTGGATTCGCCGCGCAAGCCGGACGACCTGCTGATCAAGCGCGTGATCGGCCTGCCCGGCGAGCACATCATGATCCGCGAGGGGCGCGTCTACGTCAACGGCGTGGAACTGGACGAAGACTACGTGATGGAGTACTGCACGATCCGCTCGTGCGAGGGCGAATGGGAGCTGGCGGACGACGAGTACTTCGTCCTGGGCGACAACCGCAACCACAGCCTGGACAGCCACTCATTCGGTCCGGTGAAGGCGTCCTCTATCGTCGGCATCGCGCGCATCCGCTACTGGCCGCCGACCAAGGCCGACGTGCTGAGCGCGCCGGAGTACACCGCCCCGTAGCGCGCGGTCAGCTTCCCCGCACCTCGACCACCACGCCGTCCTCGGCCCAGTTGTACAGCGCCTCGGCGTTCTCCAGGCTGAGCAGCACGCAGCCGTACGTCACCGGCCTGCCGAGGTCGCCCGTCCACAGCAGGTAGCCGCCGCCCCGCGTCGGGAAACCGTGAAAGCCGTTCCACAGGTCCATGTTCGGCCCCGGATGGTAGAAACCCATGAAGTGCGGCATGTAGAGGTTCCACTGCTGGGCGTAGGCGTTCAGGTCGTGCGTCTGAACCTGGAACACGCCGAGCGCCGTGGGGCTGGTTGGCAGGCCGGTTGAGATCACCCAGTCGAAAACCACCTGCCCGTTCTCGTACGCCCACAGGTGCTGCTGCCCCCGGCTGACGACGATCCGCTTGTGCGGGATCGGGTCCAGCGGCACGAGGATGTCGCGCGACGGCAGGGTGAGCGTCTGCCCGGCGCTGAGCGCGTCGGGGTTGATGCCGGGGTTGGCCGCCTGGATGTAGGGGTACGGGATACCGACCTCCTCCGCGATGCTCGCCAGGGTCTGCCCGCCGCGCACGGTGTAGGTCGTCTCGCCGTGCCGCACGCGCACGGTCGCGCTCGTCTCGTTGCGCGCCACTGCCGCCTGCATCGCCGCGACCGCCGCCTCGACGTCCACATAACGCTCGTCGCCAAAAGCCGCACTCGCACGCAGGAATTCCTCCGGCCCGGCAGCGTTCATGGTCAGCGCCAGCCCGGTCGCGCTGGACGGGTCGGCGGCGGCGGTCAGCCAGCCCGCCCAGGTATCCGGCGGCGCGGACCAGTGGTGCCACTCGTCGCGGATGGGGTCGTAAGCATCAACCTGGAACGGGCGGCTGAGCAGGGCATTGGCCTGTTCCACGAGCGGCGTGGCGTCCTTGATGACGGGCATGTCGGGCGCCATGGCGAGGTCGAGCGTGCCGTCCGCCAACTCGGCGGCGGCGTCCGTCTGAAGCCGCTGCAACGTGGCCGCGACGTCCAGCACGCGCCCCTCTTGCGCGGGGGTGGCCTCGGCCCGCCCGTTCACCAGCGCCACACCCGCGTTCACCGCCGGGACGTCCACCAC
>CAZGLU010000186.1:0-312 GCA_964526095.1 uncultured Anaerolineaceae bacterium
TGTAGCCGGGTATGCCGCCGAAGCCGGTATACGCCTCGCGCGGGGACGCGGCGGGGAGGTCGGCCAGCATCAGGCCGAAGACGATCCGCTCCAGCGGGATGCGGTCGAGGAAGGGCGCGAACGCCCTGCGCCCGTCCTCCAATGCCTCGACCGCCCGCTCCCACGCGCCGTAAGCGGTGAGCGCGTCGAGCGCCGCAGCAACCCAGTCCCACCCGGCGCCCTCGAATTGCTCCGGCGCCAGCTTCCACGCCCGGAACATCGCCAGACCGTCGCCGCCGCCGAAGGCCCGCACCAACCCCTCAAACGGCGCGA
>CAZGLU010000186.1:322-2230 GCA_964526095.1 uncultured Anaerolineaceae bacterium
GTGCCGCGAGCAGGCGGCGGTATGCGGCTTCCGTGTCCACGATGGTGAATTGCATGTCTGTCCCTCCTGTGGCGCGGCCTGATGGCGCGCCGTCCGATTGCGATTCCGCCCCAGTTTAGGCTATCACGTAACGTGAGAGTCAAGGGCGGGGCGCAACGAAAAAGCGCCCAAAGGGCGCTCGCTCGTTGTCATCTGTTTCCATCGGTGGCGTGGTCAGCCGGTCGTCGGGACCGGCAGCTCGTGCGCGGCCAGCCACCGCTCGGCGCTGATCGCCGCCGCCGTGCCCTGGCCCACCGACGTGCTGACCTGGCGGAAGATCCGGTCCTGCACCTCGCCAGCGGCGAAGACGCCCTCGATGTTGGTGCGCATCAGCTTATCGGTCACCACGTAGCCAAACTCGTCGCGCTCCAACTGCCCCTGGAACATATCGCTGTTCGGGTCGTGCCCGATGAAGATAAACACGCCATCGGTCGGGTAGATCGTCTCCTCGTCCGTCTTGACGTTGCGCAGGCGCACGGCGGACACCTTGCCGTTGCCGATGATCTCCTCGACCACCGTATCCCAGATGAAATGGATCTTCTCGTTGGAGAAGGCCCGCTGCTGGAGCGTCTGGCCCGCGCGCAGCTCGTCGCGCCGATGCACGACGTCAACCCGGCTGGCGAAGCGCGTCAGGAACAGCGCCTCCTCGATGGCGCTGTCGCCGCCGCCCACCACCACCACGCGCTTGTCGCGGAAGAAGAACCCGTCACAGGTGGCGCAGTAGCTCACGCCGTTGCCGGTGAACTCCTTCTCGCCCGGCACGTTCAGGTGGCGCGGGGTCGCCCCGGTCGTGACGATCACGGCGTCCGCGCGGTACGTCATGCCATCGTCGGTCTTGATGGTAAACGGCGATCCGTGCGTGAAGTCCACCTCGGTCACCGCGCTGAACAGCTTGATGCGCGCGCCGAACCGCTCGGCCTGGCGCGTCATCAGGTCAACCAGTTCCTGCCCGGAAAGGCCCTCCGGGAAACCGGGATAGTTCTCGATCTCGTAGGTCAGCGCCACCTGGCCGCCCGGCTCGTGCCCGCCGATCACCAGCGGATCCAGCTTGGCGCGTGCCGCGTAGAGCGCCGCCGTCAACCCCGCCGGGCCGGAGCCGATAATGATCACTTTTTCATGCTGCACGCCGTCCTCGGAAGGCTTGTCGCCGTCCGCCTGGGGCGTAGATGTGGTCAGGTTCAGCTTAAACTCACTCATGCGTTTCCTCACTTGACGGTTACCGGGGTCGGCTGCGTGCCCGCCGTATTCGGCGCCACTCAGCAAAAACGGGCAGGGGTGTAAAGGCCGCGCAACATCCTTTTTACTACTCAGCCCGCTATTCTATTGGATGCGCCCACCCGCGACTCGTTGCAGATTATACAGGATTCTGATGCATGCCGGGAGCACCCTGCGTGAGCGGAGCATAGAGATCCGTGCGGAAACCACCCGCTGATGTATACTTCCTTACGGCTTGACCGTTTCATTTTCGTGCCGGAGCGCCCTTGCGATCCCTGTTCCATACCCGCCGTCCAGCCCTGGCCCTCGCGGTGATCCTGCTGATCGCCGCTGCCCTGCGCCTGTGGCTGATCCGCCTCGATGCCTTCGTCCTGGATTCCGATGAGGCGGTGGTCGGGCTGATGGCACGGCATATCACGCAGGGCAAGCCGATCCCCACATTTTTCTACGGGCAGCACTACATGGGCAGCCTCGATGCACTGTTGGTCGCAGCGGGATTCAGGCTGCTTGGCACGTCCATCGTGGTGATGCGGTGGGTCCAGGCTGTGCTGTACCTGCTCGCGCTGCTCACAGGCTACCAATTGGCCTATGCTGTCTCGCGCAGCTACCGGATCGCGCTGATGACGCTCCTCCTGCTGGGCTTCCCTTCGCTGC
>CAZGLU010000186.1:2240-6926 GCA_964526095.1 uncultured Anaerolineaceae bacterium
CACAGTAGGCGGCTACAACGAGGTCATCATCCTGGGAAACGTCGTGCTGTTGCTTGCCTGGCAGATCGCCGTCGAGCAGAAATCAGGCGCCTGGCGCTGGATCACCCTGGGGCTGGCCGCTGGCCTTGGCTGGTGGACCAACGGGGCCATCGTGACGGCGCTGCTGGTTGCGAGTATCATGCTGTTGCACCGTTTTTCGGCGCGCTATTGGCGGGGTTACGTCCTCGCGGCGGCGGCCTTTTTCGTCGGGAGCGCGCCCTGGTGGGGGTACAACCTTCAGCATGATTGGGCGGCCCTCGGCTTCCTGACTACAGGGTTCGATTCTCCGGTAGATGCGCCGTCCATCCTCGAAACCGGGGTGGGCTTCCTGTTCCTGGGGCTGCCTGCGTTATACGGGCTGCGCGCACCATGGCAGCCGGGCATTGAGCCGACTATCGGGGTGCTGATGACGGGTGCCGTCCTGTTGCTTTTGGCCGTGGACCGGTTGGGCGGGCGGTATGGTCACGCTCGCTACAAGTGGCAGGTACCGGCTGCCCGACGCGTCGAGGCGGAAAGGTGGATCTGGTTCGTCTTCGGCGCGTTCACTCTGGTGTTTTTTGCGTCGGCCTTCTCCGACTCGACAGGCCGTTACCTGATGCCATTGTGGGTTCCGGCTGCGATCGGACTCGCGCTCGGTCTGGACCGCCTCCGCCGCGTGGGGTGGTTCCTGCCGGCTGCGCTGACGAGTGTGCTGCTGGCGGCTCAAACCGCCTCCGTCCTCCGCGTCGCGCAGACGCCCGGACTGCACACACAGCTTATCGCGGAACTTCAGACGCCCGCCGTTTTCGATCAGCAGGTGTTAGACTTCCTTGAACAGCACGGCTACACGCGGGGGTATGCGGGGTACTGGACGTCATACCGCCTGATCTTGCGCTCCGATGAGACGGTCATTCTGGCGACCCACCTCCCGTATGAGGACAAAGTCAACGGCGCCATCAGCAATCGCTATCCGGCTTATGACGCGATCGTTGCAGCGGCGGACCGTGTGGTGTGGATCACCCTCAACTTCCCCGAACTGGATGATGCGATCGCCGCACGCATGGCCGAGGCCGGGGTGCGCTACCGGACGCAGGACTTCGGGCCTTACCGCGTCTATTACGATCTCTCGGAGCACATCGCACCGGCGGACCTAGGGCTGAACCAATGGCCCCCAGCCCCCATGCCGTCGTAACACGGCCCGGCAAGCCGGGCAGGTCATGCCGGAGCATGCCGGATGTCGGCGCGTGGACAGCCCCCTACAGGATCTTGCTCAGGAACAGCTTGGTCCGGTCGTGGCTGGGGTTCGTGAACAGCACATCCGGCACGTCTTCCTCGATGATGCGCCCCCCGTCCATGAACACGGCCCGATCCGCTGCCGCCCGCGCAAAACCCATTTCGTGCGAGACGACGACCATCGTCATGCCCTCTCTGGCGAGTTGCAGCATCACGTCCAGCACTTCCTTGATCATCTCAGGATCCAGCGCGGAGGTCGGCTCGTCGAACAGCATGATCTTGGGGTCCATCGCCAGCGCGCGCGCGATCGCGACACGCTGCTGCTGCCCGCCCGAAAGCTGCGCCGGGTAGGCATCGGCCTTGTCGGGGATGCCCACCTTCGCGAGCAGATCATGGGCGCGCCGCTCGCACTCAGCGCGCCGCCGCTTGCGCACGACCCGCTGCGCGAGCACGATGTTGCCCAGCGCCGTACGGTCCGGGAACAGGTTGAACTGCTGGAAGACCATTCCCACCTCGGCGCGCACGCGGTTGATGTTGCGCGCGCCATTGAGCGGGATGCCGTCCACGGTGATCTGGCCGCCATCGACCGTCTCAAGGCGGTTGATGCAGCGCAGAAGCGTGCTTTTACCCGATCCGCTCGGCCCGACGATGACGACGACCTCGCCCGGCTTCACGTCCAGGCTGACGTTGTTCAGCGCGTGGACCGTGCCGCGCAGGGTGTGAAATCGCTTGTGCACGTTGCGGATCTGGATGATCGGTTCTCCGTTATCAGCCATGGCTATCACCCCCTCCAGCTAGCGGGGCAAGCGCGTGCGGCGCTCAATAATACGGACGAGCAGGGACAGGAACAGCGTCATCAGCAGGTACATGATGGCGACGGTGTTGTAGCCCTCAAAGGCACGGAACGTGCGCGAGATGTACAGCCGTCCAAGCTGGAGCAGGTCCGGCAGCGCCAGCACCGAGATCAGCGCCGAGTCCTTCAGCATGGAGATAAAGTCATTGCCGAGCGGCGGCAGCACCACGCGCACCGCCTGCGGCAGGATCACGTACCGCATCGACTGCGGGTAGCTCATCCCCAGGCTGCGCGCGGCCTCCATCTGTCCCCGGCTGATGCTCTGGATGCCCGCACGGAAGATCTCCGCGATGAACGCGCCGTAGCCGAACGCCAGCCCCAGGATCGCCTCCCACTCGTCGCTCAGCGAGACGCCGACCGTATCCCGCATCCACGGGCTGAACACGAACCCGGCATAGAGCAGGATCACCAGCAGCGGGATGCCCCGGATCACCTCGACATACAGCGTCGAGATCGCGTACAGGACCGGGTTGCGCTGGACGCGCATCAGCCCGACGATCAGCCCGATCAGCAGCGCGATGGCATACGCCATGAACGTGACGCGCAGCGTCAGGAAGATCCCGGCGTCACAGCCGCGCAGGTTGTTCAGCGCGCAGGTGCCGGGCCGCATCTGGCGATTCTCAAGGATCTGGTCCCGGTCGATGACGACGTATTCCGGCTCGGCGGTCTGGACGGTGATCGTCTCCTCCGTTTCCGCCAGCACCCGACCGGAAATGGTGTCATCCGTCATCTTGAGTGTCACCGTGCAGTTCCGGTCGCATTCACGCGGCGGCGTCGGCAGGACGACCCCGGCCTCCGGGTTCTCGTCCACCCAGTCCGCGACGGCGAAGCGATCCGCGTCGTCCGAGAGGTAGATCAGCGCGTCCACCTCCCCAGCGCCGGTCGCCTCCAACGCCGCATCGAGGCTGGCATAGCCAACCAGCGTCACCGCCGCCTCGCCCTCGGCGTAGTTGAGCGGCACCGGGACGTCCTGCATCTGCTCCAGCTCGTCCAACGCCGCCTCGATGTCCGTGCCCTCGACATACGCGAGGCTCACCGCGTCCCCCGGCCCGACCGAGCGATCCGTGACAGCCTCGTTCAGCGCCAGCGTCAGTGTGGGCACGTGGTAGTAGTCCAGCTCGGCGGGGCGGAACTCACGCGTGCCGCCGTTTGGTATACGGATCGATAGCGACGTCTGGCTCAGCGCCGTCAGCGTGCCGGTGAGCTCCTCACCCCGCCGCTCGATCGTGACGCGCTCGACCGGCGTGCAGTCCGGATCGTCATCCGGGCAGGCGATCGTCTCGCTCTCGCGGCTGAGGATGCGCGACTTCTCGAACGTCTCCTGCTCGCCCGCCACCGTGCGCACCGTCATGGTATCGTCGTTAATATCGGTCAGCGTCCCCGCCACCGTGATCTGGTCCACGTATTCGACCGTGATCTCGGTGCCGTCCTCTCCCTCGCCGCGCTCCTCGCTGACGATCTGCGACCGGGAAATGACGAACGTCTCCCCATCCGACTGGATCGTGATCGACGCCGGATCCTCGCGCAGCAGGAAGCCGGAACGCTTCACCAGATCGCTGTCGATCACGTTGCGCAGAAGTTGTTGGATCACCGTCTCGACCGAGTCCTCAGTCTCGCCCACGACGCGCCCCATCACCATCGTCGGCCGCCCGACGATCTGCACCACCTCGTACAGGTTGTCCGTGGTGACAGTCGGCTGGTCGGCCAGAAAGTCGATGATGCGCTGGTAGACAACGGAGGTAAACATCGAGTAGAGGACGATTACGGCGGCGACGCCGATAATGATGGCCCACCACGGCAGCCCGACCAGGATATTAACGGCGCGGTCCGACCAGGTTGGTTCTGGCAAGACCTCCCCCGGTTGTTCCGATTGGCGGGCGGTGGATGGCTCGATCTGGGGCAGGTCGTTCGGATCTGACATAACACTCTCGCAGGCTAGGGTCGTGACGGTTGGAGGACCGCTCTATGCGAAATTTTGAGTTGTTTTCAATCCGGCGGAGTACTGTACCACAGCCTTTAAGCCGAAAGGCTGTGCCATTCGTACAAAAAACAGCTTGTTAGCCCACGCGCCCTTTGAACAAGCCGGTCGATAAAAAAAGCGTGTCCCCCTTGCGAGGGACACGCCGCTGCCTTACATGTGATTACTCGCCATCCGGCATGAACATCGAGGGCGGGTCCATGCCGAACCACTTATTGTAGATCTCGGCATAGGTCCCGTTCTGGATGATCGCCTCCAGTGCCTCGTTGATCGCGTCGAGCAGCTCGGGGAGCTCCGGGTTCACAGCCACACCGTAGAACTCGTCGGTGAACGGATCACCCACCAGCACCACGTCCAGCTCCGGATTGCGCGCGATGATGTCCGCGCTCACCGGACCATCGTTCACCACGGCGTCCACATCGCCCGAGCCGAGCGCCTGGAAGGCCAGCGTGATCTCGTCGTAGCGCACGACCTCCACGCCTTCGACTTCGCTGATGGCGATGTCGCCCGTGGTGCCCGACTGCACGCCGACGCGCAGCCCCGCCAGGTCGTCAACCGTCTGGATCTCGTCCACGCGGTCAGCCTTCACAGATCGGAAGAGCGT
>CAZGLU010000186.1:6936-7356 GCA_964526095.1 uncultured Anaerolineaceae bacterium
TGCCCGGCGTTGAAGTACGGATTGGAGAAGTTGATGATCTCCTCGCGCTCCTCGGTGATCGTCGCGGCGCTTGCCACGGCGTCGAACTCACCCGACTGCAGCGCGACGAAGATGCCGTCCCAACGGGTGTTCACGAATTCGACCTCGAACCCGGCTTCCTCCGCGATGGCGGTCATCAGGTCCACGTCGAAGCCGGCCACGTTGCCGTCCTCGTCCACGAACTCAAAGGGCGGGTACTCGGCGTTCATACCCACCGACACCACGCCGAGGTCCGCGCCGCCGCTGGACGCAGCCGGGGCCGCCGCTTCGGCCTCTTCGGTCTCTTCGGCCTCGGCAGGCTCAGCCTCCACACCGTAGCCGGTCGAGATCGTGCCGTCGGCCAGGCCCTGGGCGATCTCCGCCAGCTCATCCTTCACGTCC
>CAZGLU010000187.1:0-7349 GCA_964526095.1 uncultured Anaerolineaceae bacterium
TACGTCCTGCCGAAGATCATGGCGCGTTTCCGGGAGAGCAACCCGGACGTGCGGCTGTCGTGTTATGTCGGCGGGCGCGAGCAGGCGCTCGAACGGCTTTGCTCCGGGCAGGTGGACCTGGCGGTGAGCAGCCTGCGCGTGCCGCGCAGCGGGGTGGAGTACCGGCATTTTGCCGACGACCTGCTGGTGCTGATCGCGCCGGTTAACCACGTCTGGGCGCGGGCGGGCGAGCTATCCGTCGAGGACCTTGTCGGGCAGCCGGTGATCCTGCGGGAGCCGGGGTCGGGCACCGTGGTGACGCTCAACCGGGAGCTGGCCCGCTTCGATATGAGCACCGAAATGCTGCACATCTGCCTGACGTTGTGGAACACAGAGGCGATCGTGCAGGCGGTGTGCGAAGGGCTGGCCCCGGCGTTCGTATCGAAGACGGCGGCAGCGGTGGCCCTGCGCGATGGGCTGGTCGTGGAGGTCCCGGTCAAGGACCTGCACCCCGTTCAGCGCCTGTACATGGCACGCAACAGCGGTTTTCGGGCTTCCAAGGCCCAGATGGCCTTTTGGGATTTCACCTTTGCGCCGGAAAATGAGCACTTGCGTCGGCTCATCGCATAAGGGACAGGGAACGTATGCCTGCCACGTCCGTTCGCACCATTCTGTTACGACTACTGGTCATCGCGCTCTTTGGCGCGATGGGGGCCGTGCTCGCCACCTCGGGAGTATTCGCACAGGGCGACGCGCCCCAGGTCACCGCCGAGCCGGGTGAGGATGCCACCGCACCGGCGCCGGACGAACAGCCCGCGACGGCCACGGCGGAGGCCGAGGGCGTGCCCGGCGTGGTGGAAGGCACCGCCGAGCCACTGCCGCCCCAGGACTGTTCCGAGTGCCACCTGGACGTGGTGGATGCCTGGGAGGACAGCGCCCACGCGGGCGCGTACGCCAATCCGGTGTTCCAGGGGGCCTGGGAGACGCAGAGCCAGGACCCGACGTGCTTGCAGTGCCACACCACGGGCTTCGAACTGCGCACCGGCCAGTACGCCCATGAGGGCGTCACCTGCGAGGCGTGCCACGGCCTGACCCCGGCGAACCACCCGCCGGAGCCGCTCGTGGTGGACCCCGGCCTGGAGGTGTGCGCGGAATGCCATACCACGACGTATGACGAGTGGAAGCTCAGCGCGCACGGCGAGCAGCAGTTGGCCTGCACGACCTGCCACAACCCCCATCCGCAGACCCTCCGTTTCGACAACGCGAATGACCTGTGCCTCAACTGCCACAACGAAGAGGCACGTGATGACTTCGCTCACCTGATACACGTCGAGGAAAACTGTACCGACTGCCACTGGTTCCGCCCGTCCGAGGAGGACTTGCTGGCGCATTATGTGAGCGGCAATCTGTTCCCCACGGGGCACACCGCCGAGGTCCAGACGCTGGCGTGCACCACGTGCCACGCTGAATTGCTTGAAACCGGCTCCGGCGTGGGGGAGATCGGCCAGGGCGCGCTTAACCTGCCGTCGTCTCACCCGCTGCTTCAGGCGCAGGTGCGCATTCGAGAGTTACAGTCTGAGGTTGAAACCGTTCGTGCTCAAGGTGAAAACGACGCTGCGCTGCGGCTGATCCAGGGCCTGATCCTGGGGGTCGCCGTGGGTGCGCTGGTCGTCGCCGCCGTCTCGCGTTTCCGCCGTCATCGCACCACTACCGTCCATGTCCAGGAAGAGTGAAACAAGAGAAGCGAAACCCATGACCGTCGAGAACGAGAAATTTCTGACCCGTCGTGAGTTCGTCACGGCTGGTGTTACCCTGGGGGCGAGCGTCGCCGTCGCCATCGCGCTGAGCGAGATCGAGCCGCTCCGCGACCTGATCGGCGTCGAGCTGGCCCTGGATGCGGAATCGGTCGCCGCACGCAACGTCACGCAGCGTGAGGTGGTCGAAGAGGGTCACCGCTGGGGCATGGTGATCGACCTGCGCAAGTGCATCGGCTGCCAATACTGCGTGTACGCCTGCCAGGCCGTGAACGACGTGCCGGACGATATGCGCTGGAACGTCTACCTGCCGGAGGTCACGCCCAACGGCGAGCCGTTCCACATGACGCGCCCCTGCCTGCACTGCAACGACGCGCCGTGTGTGGCCGTCTGCCCGACGAGGGCGACCTTCAGCCGCGAGGATGGGCTGGTGGTGATGGACTATGACCTGTGCATCGGCTGCCGCTACTGCCAGGTCGCCTGCCCGTACGACGTGCGCCGTTTTAACTGGAAGGCGCGTGAAGGTGCGAGCGGGTACCAGCCAGAGTGGGGCAGCGCCGAGGTCGAGCGCCGTCCGCGCGGCGTGATGGAAAAGTGTACCTTCTGCATCCACCGCATCGACCGCGGGCTGGCGCAGGGGTTGATCCCCGGCGAGGACCGCGCCGCGACCCCGGCCTGCGTCAATATCTGCCCGGTGCAGGCGCGCGTGTTTGGTGACCTGAACGACCCGAACAGCCAGGTCACGCAGACGCTGAAATCGCTGCCGAACTTCCGCCTGCGCGAGGACCTGGGCACTGAACCGAACGTGTATTACATCCCGCCGGAGGGCCTGACTGTATGACGACCATGATCGCGACGCTCCGGCGTCAGGTAATCACCTATCCGTGGGCCGCGCTGTGGCTCGGCTTCATCGGTCTGCTGCTGTTGATCGGGCTGATCGCCGCCGCCAACGTGTTGTGGTACGGGCTGGAGGTCACCAACCTGACCGACCAGGTCCCGTGGGGGCTGTGGATCACGATCGACCTGTCGGCCATCGCGCTGGGAGCGGGCGCGTTCTCGCTGTCGGCCATCGCGTACATCTTCCGCGTGAAGGCATTCGAGCGCATCGCGCGGCTGGCGGTGTTCGTCGGCTTCATCGGCTACACCTCGGCCATGCTGGCGCTGATCATGGACATCGGGCGCCCGGAACGGTTCTGGCATCCGACCGTGTACTGGAACATCCACTCCGTCCTGTGGGAGATCACGATGTGCGTGGTCCTCTACTCGATGGTGCTGGTGTTCGAGCTGACGCCTGCCGTGCTGGAGATGGAGCAGGTCAGCCGCCGCTTCAAGCACGCGCGGCGGATCGCACACACGATGCACCGCTTCACGCCGGTCGTCGCGGTGTTTGGGCTGGGCCTCTCGCTGCTGCACCAGTCGTCGCTGGGCGCGACGTACGGCGTGCTGGTCGCGCGGCCGCTGTGGTTCAAGCCGTCGCTGCCGGTGATGTTCATCCTCTCGGCGGTGGCGGCTGGCGCGACGATCACCCTGGCCGTGGCCGTCTTCTACGAAAACATGATCCGCGAGCGCAAGATCAGCACCAAGCTGCGGGGCTACGTCGCCATTTTCGCCGGGCTGATGACGCTGGCCTATCTCTACCTGAAGATGTGGGACTTTTTGGCGACCTCTTATTACAGCCACCTCCCGGCGCGGGCGGAGGCGGCGAGCCTGCTCCAGGCCGCGACGCCATACGGTACGACGTTCTGGTGGATGGAGATCGTGCTGGGTGCGCTGGTCCCGGCGATCATCCTGCTCTCGCCGCGCCTGCGCAGCCAGGACTTTTGGATCTTCGTGGCGGGTGTGCTGGCCGTGGCGGGCGTGATCGTCAACCGCTGGAACGTGACGCTCTCCGGGCTGGTCGTGCCGATGGACTGGTCGCCCGGCGCCGCGGAGTTGTTCTCGGTGAAGCACTACGTCCCCAGCCCGGCTGAGATCGGCGTGGGGCTGGGCGTGCTGGGCTACGCGCTGCTGATGCTCACGCTGGGGCTGCGCTTCCTGCCCCTGTTCCCCGAGTCGCACGGACACGAGGCCGAGCATTAGCGCGGCGCAACGTTCGTTGAACACGGGCCGGGCCTTCCGAACGGGAAGCGCCCGGTTTTGTTACGCTTGAAAAAGGGCCATACTATACACTGTACACTGTACTGGCCGATCAATCAGGGCTGGTGAGAGGTGTCCCCCACCATTTTAAACGAGAGTGGCTACCGCGTTAAAATTTACTTTAACGATCACCCACCGGCTCATGTCCATGTATTCAAGGGTGAAAAGCAAGGACGTTTCACGCTGCTTCCGGTTGCAGTTCAGAACAACTGGGGATTCAGCCCGCGCGAACTCTCGTAAATCCTGAACCTCCTACAGGCCAATCAGGAACAGCTACTTGCAGCGTGGGATAGCTACCATGCGGAGCGGTAACGAGGAGAAGGCACCATGACCGACAACTTCAAATTCAACTACGAAACCGACCGCCCGGTGAGTGTAGCGATCCACAGTGGCAAGGTGTGGGTGACGCTTGCCGATGGTCGCACCATTGCGAATCCTCTGGACTGGCATCCGTGGCTGGCAAACGCCACGCCAGAGCAGCAGGCCCACGTTGAGCTTAATGTGTTCAGCGTCGATTGGCCCGACCTGGATGAAGGGCTGGATATCGAGGGGATGCTGAGAGGAATTCGCCCACGCCAGTCGAGGGAATCCCAATCAGCGGCGACCACAGGCTGATTGTACGTGTCCTCAATGGGAAACGTCCGCAACCTGCCCAGTATTGACGCGCTGCTGCGCGAAGCCGAACACCTACAGGCGGCGTATGGCCGCGAGCGCACGGTTGAGGCGCTGCGCCGGGCTGTGGACGAGGCGCGCCAGGCGGCCCTGGGCGGCGCGGCGGTCGCGTCGGCGGCGGCGCTGATCGCGCGGGCCGCCGGGCAGCTTGCGGACGCCACGCGCCCGACGCTGCGCCCGGTGATCAACGCGACGGGTGTCATCATCCACACGAACCTGGGGCGCGCGCCGCTTTCCGACGCGGCGCTGGCGGCGATGCGCGCGGCGGCGCAGGGATACAGCACGCTGGAATACGACCTGGAGCCGGGCGTGCGCGGGCACCGCGATCACCACGCTGAGCGCCTGCTCACCGACCTGACCGGCGCCGAGGCGGCGTTGGTGGTGAACAACAACGCGGCGGGGGTGCTGCTCGCGCTGACAGCGCTGGTGCAGGGGCGCGAGGTGATCATCAGCCGGGGCGAGTTGATCGAGATCGGCGGCGCGTTTCGCATCCCGGACGTAATGGCGCAGAGCGGCGCGGTCATGGTCGAGGTAGGGACGACCAACCGCACGCGCCTGCACGATTACGAGGCCGCGATCACGGACGCTACCGGCGCGATCGTGCGCGCGCACCCGTCGAACTTCCGGATCGTCGGCTTCAGCGAGGCGGTCCCGCTAGCGGACCTTGCCGCCCTGGCCCATGCACACGGGCTGGTGCTGATCCACGACGCGGGCAGCGGGGCGCTACTGGACCCGTCCGCGTACGGGCTGGCGCGCGAGCCGCTGATCGCGGAGAGCCTCGCCGCGGGGGCGGATGTGGTGCTGTTCAGCGGCGACAAGCTGCTGGGCGGGCCGCAGGCCGGGATCGCGGTCGGGCGCGCGGACCTGATCGCGCGGATGAAGCGTCACCCGCTGGCACGGGCGGTGCGGGCGGACAAGCTGTGCCTCGCCGGGCTGGTGGCGACGTTGGAGCATTATTGGCGCGGGGAGGCTGTGGAACAGATCCCGGTGTGGCGCATGATCAGCCTGCCGCTGGACGCGATCCGCGCGCGGGCGGAGACCTGGGCGGCGGCGGCACCCGGCGAGGTCGTCGCGGCGGAATCGACGGTGGGCGGTGGATCGCTGCCCGGCGAGACGCTGCCGACGTGGGCCTTCGCGCCGCACGTGGACCAGCCGAACGCGGCGGCGGCCCGGCTGCGGCAGCACGAGCCGCCCGTGATCGCCCGCGTGGCACAGGACCGGCTGCTGCTCGATCCGCGCACGGTGTTCCCTGAGCAGGACGCGCAGGTGATCGCGGCGCTGCGGACGTTGACGGGCTGAGAAGGCGGACACCATGCACGTGATTGGGACGGCGGGGCATGTCGATCACGGGAAATCGACGCTGACGCAGGCGCTGACCGGGATCAACCCGGACCGGCTGGCCGAGGAACAGGCGCGCGAGATGACGATCGACCTCGGCTTCGCGTGGCTCGACCTGCCCAACGGGGAGCGCGTCGGGGTGGTGGACGTGCCCGGACACCGTGACTTCATCGAGAACATGCTGGCCGGAGTGGGCGGCATCGACGCGGCGCTGCTGGTGATCGCCGCTGACGAGGGCGTGATGCCGCAGACGCGCGAGCACCTCGCGATCCTCGACCTGCTGGCGATCCCCGCCGGGCTGGTCGCGCTGACGAAGATCGATCTGGTCGATGACCGGGCATGGCTGGACCTGGTCGAACTGGACATCCTGGAGACCTTGCAGGGCACGGTGCTGGACGGCTGCCCGATCATCCCCGTCTCGGCGCGCACGGGCGAGGGGCTGGCGGCGTTGGCGGATGCGATCGCGGCGCTGCTGGACGGCCTGCCGCCGCGCCCCGACAGCGGCCAGCCGCGCCTGCCGATCGACCGCGTGTTCACCATCAGCGGCTTCGGCGTGGTGGTGACGGGCACGCTGCTGGGCGGCTCGCTGGCAACGGGGATGGAGGTCGAGATCCAGCCGCCGGGTGTGCGGGCGCGGGTGCGCGGATTACAGTTCCACGAGCAGCCGGTGGAGTCCGCCAGGCCGGGGCAGCGCGTGGGCGTCAACCTGCGTGGCGTCGAGAAGGACCAGATCCGACGCGGGGACGTGCTGGGCCTGCCGGGGGCGTGGCGCCCGACGATCCTGTGTGACGCGTGGCTGCGCTACCTGCCCGACGCGCAACGGCCGCTGGCACATGACGACCCGGTTAAGGTCTTCGTCGGCGCGGCGGAGGTGATGGGCCGCGTGCGCGTACTGGACCGGGACGCGGTCCGGCCAGGGGAGCAGAGTTGGGTCCAACTGCGCCTGGACGCCCCGATCGTGGCGGCGCCGGGCGACCGTTACATCATCCGCCGTGCCTCGCCGCCGGAGACGGTCGGCGGCGGCGTGATCCTGGACCCGGCGCCGGGGCGGCGCTGGAAGCGCTTCCGCCCGGAGGTGTTGGAGCGGTTCCGCGTGCTGTTCGAGGGCGACCCGGTCGAAGTGGCGCTGGCGACGTTGGCCCGGTCGCGCGGGCCGGTGCGGGCCGATACGCTGGGGCTGGCCCCGGAGCAGCTTGAGCAGGTGGTGGCGAGCGGGGGGGCGCTCCTGCTCGACGGGGGGTGGATCATCCACGCCGGGGTCGCGGCGCAGCTTGCCGGGCAGGCAGCCGAGGCGCTGCGCGCGTTCCACGCCGCCGAGCCGCTGCGGATGGGCATGCCGCGCGACATGCTGCGGGACCGGCTGCGGCTGGACGCGGCGGCCTACGATGCGCTGGAGGGATACCTTGTCGCGGCGGGGCACGTAGATCGGAAGAGCACACGTCTGAACTCCAGTCACGAGATTCCATCTCG
>CAZGLU010000188.1:0-7347 GCA_964526095.1 uncultured Anaerolineaceae bacterium
TCTCCAGGTTCAGCGTGTGCGACACGCGCGGCTGGTCCGCCCCGCGCTCGGTGTGATAGGTGATCGACTCGGCCTCCGAAACCAGGAAGACGGCGTAGCGGTTCTCACCCTGCGGCTGCACGCGCCGGACCACGTAGCTCGTCTGCGCGGTGATGTAAGGGACATCCGCCAGCAGCGTGCCGTCCTGCGCGTGCACCTCCCGGCGCAGCACGCGCCCCTTGAGCGCGCGCGCCGCCTGCCGCGCCTCCTCGGCGGTGAGGCCGTCGGGCAGGATCGGATCCGGCAGACGGTGCTCCGCCGCGCCCGCGTACACCTCGCGCGCGAACTGCGCGTGCAGCGGCTCGTGGTCGAAGTACGCGCCGGTGTGGTACCACGTCCGCGTCAGCACCGGCGGCTGGTGCAGATCCTCCTCGACCACGTTCGCCGCCTCGCGCAGCACGAAGTGATCGTACGTCTCGGTGTCAAGCTGATCGACGCGCCCGAAGCCGCGAAACTCGCGCTCGACCGTGTCGTAATAGCCGTGATGGTAACTGTAGGCCGTCACAAACTCGGTCCCGGCAACGTGGTCGCGCGTCTCGGTGCGCGTCACGACCTGGACCGGGAACGGCAGCTTGGTCGCCCACGGCGTGCCCGCCTGCCGGTCCGCGAGGTAGAAGCGCGTCGAGGCGGCATATTCGAGGCGCACCTCGAGGCCCATGCCGTTCCGGTAGCCCGCGAGCAGGTGCGGCTTGCGGCCGCCCATCAGGTCGATGTAGCGCAGCGAGGCGCCCGCGTCGGCGGGCAGCGGCGACGACCAGACGAGGCAGGTGGTGCCCGTCCCCAGCAGGTCGGCGGCCCGCCCGGACGTCACCGCGTCCACGCCGGGGAAGGTGGCGACCACGCGCGGCGCGGCGCTCCACGCGTTGCCGCCCTGGTTGAGCCAGATCCGGCAGTCGCCCCGACCCAGGTAGAGCACGTCCGTCGTGCCGGAGCCGTCCACGTCGGCCAGGTACACGTAGCGCGGGTTGAAGCGGTCCGGCGCGTCGAAGTGCGGCGCGTTCGCCATGACGACCTTCGCGCCGAAGCGGCCATAGCCGAGGTTGGGCCAGTAGCACGCCTCGCCGTTGCGCAGGCGCACGATGTCGGCCAGCCCGTCGCCGCTCATGTCCGCGAGGTAGATCGACTGGTCGGCGTCCGCGAAGATCACCGCCGGGGCGCGGTCCTCGTCGTGCAGCAGCCGCACGATATGCGGCGCGTCCCACCCGGCTTCGCCCGCCGACGGGTACCACACCAGCGCGTGGTCCTCGGTGATCAGCAGGTCGGCCATGCCGTCGCCCGTCACGTCGATCAGCTTCGCGTTCGGATCGCTGAAATCGACGTTCGGCAGGTGCTCGAAGGGGCGGAACGGCTCCCATTCCTCCGCCAGCGTCAGGGCGAAGAAGCCGCGCGGCTCGGCCTGGAGGCTGACCAGCGCCCGCGTCCCGTCCGAGCGGAGGTCCTGGACCTGGACCGTAGTGCCCACGTCGTCGAAGGACGGGCGCGGCGCGACCTGCTCCGGCGGCGCGAAGGCACCCTCGCCCAGGTTGCGCTTGTAAAACCAGCCGGTGCCGTGCTCGCTCAGGATGCCCGGCAGCCCCTCGCTGAACAGGTCCGCAAGCTGGTAGCCCGGCGCGTCGAGGCCAGCGGGCGCACCGTCCAGGCTTTCCGCGTCCACCGTCCGAACCGTGTCATCCCAGGCGTGCGTTTGGTAGGTGAAGGTCAGCGCGGGCAGCGCCTTGCAGGTGTAGCCCGCCCCGTCGCGCAGGTAACCGCGCACCGTGGCGGCGGCCAGGACCGAGAAGCCCGACTCGGTGTTGGCGGCGTAGGTGAAGTCCAGCGAGCGCACCAACTCCAGCGCGTCGAAGTGGTGGAACAGCAATACGCGGCGGCAGCGGCGGTAGGTGCGCAGATCGAAGCCCGCGCGGTACCACGAGAACGCATCCTCGCGCGCCGCCCACGCGCCCGCGTCGCCGGGCTGCGGATCGGCGTCGTAGCGAAAGCGCCCGTCGCCCAGGTCCACCAGCGTTTCGGTGTGATCGTGCTCGCCGTAGTCGAACACCACCTGGAACATGAAGTCGTCGTCGCCGGGCACGGCCCCACCGAAGGCGTACGGCGTGCGGTTGCCGTACAGCACGCGCTTGAGGTAGCGGTTGGCGAACGGCGCACGCCCGTCATGGCGGCCCGCCTCGTAGGGCGCGTCCGGCACGCCCGCCAGGTCCTCGGCCTTGTACTCGTAGCGCGTGCAGTTGCCGCGATCGTCGTAAGTCAGCTCCAGCAGCCAGCGGAAGACGCGCGCCGGGTCGTCGGGGTCCGCGAGGCGTGCGGCAGGCGTCCGCCCAAAGATGCTCGTCACGTTCTGAGCGGTGGTGCTGCGCCAATGCACCTCGCCGGTACCGGCGTGCTCCCACCGCTCGATGCGCGCGAAGCCGCCCTCGGTACGCGGGTAGTAGCGGCGCACGTGATGGACCTCGCCCCCCTCGTCCGGGAGCGCCGCCGTCACGAAGGCGCCCGCCGCGTCCAGGGCCGGGACGAGGTCCTCAAGCCCGGTCAGGACGAACGTATCCCCGCCAGGCTCGTCCCGGTACCGGGGCAGTTCCCTGTCCGTCTTGCGCGCGATCGACGCGACATCAACGCTCCACCCCAGGCCGAAGGGGCCGTTGCCCGCGCCGGAGTTGTAGCTGAGCGCGAGCGTGGGCTGTGCGCCGCCGCGCCCAGGCGATACGGGCAGCGGCAGGCTGAAGGTTGCGGTCCCGTTGGCGGCGTTGACCTCGAAGCGCTCGTCGATGCGCCGGATGGCGCCGCCGCCCTGCGGCAGCGTGATCGCAGGCAGGCTGAAGCGTTCGTCGCGGGTGTCACGCTCGGAGGGGGCGGGTGCAGGGGAGGGACGCGGATCGGCGGCGGTGTGTGGCAGCATAACAACAGGTCCCTAATAATAAGACAGCGGGGCGGAAGTGGACAGCGGACGGCGGGAAGTTGGGAACGCCGGATGGGAATAAAGTTGACGGTTATTTACTTAATCACTTTAATCCTGTTTGAAGGTCCATGCAATACCCCAACTATCAAATACTAATAAAAAACTTAAGGCCCACCGGAGGGTGAGCCTGGGCGTTAGATGGGGTGATGCGCTGCTGTTTGGGCTAGGCGACCTGCACGATGTCCCGCACGTCGAGGCCGAGCATACGGAACAGCTTGAGGACCGTGAAGCGGTCCCGCAGGTAGTGGCCGTACAGCAGGCCCGGCCGGACCTGGTCCGCGTCCAGGCCGAGCGTGTGCCAGTCGGTCGGGGCGCCCACGTGGTCAAGCAGGCGCTTGATCTCCGCCGCCGGGGGTACGCGCGCCGCGACGTCCTGGATCGCGGGCCACGCCTCCAGGATGCGCTGCCCCAGCGCGGCGGTGTCCTCCGGGGTGAGTTCGAGGAAGCGCTTCTGCAGGCGGATGATGCCATCAGCCGCCTCGCCGTAAGCTTCTTTGATCTCGGCCACCTGCTCCTCGCGCGTCAGGACCGGCGCCGCGTCCAGCAGGCGGGCGGCGTCGTCCTGCGACAGGGTGCGCAGGTAGGCGTACAACTGCGCGATCAGCGTCGCAGCGTACCCGACCTTCGCGCCGTGCAGGATGGCCGGGCGGTTGGCGCGCAGCAGCAGCATCTCCCAATAGTGCGAGCAGTGATGCTCCGAGCCGGACGCCGGGCGTGAGTCCCCGAAATCCAGGATGCAGGCGCCGGACTCGATCAGCGCGTCGAACAGGCTCCGCAGGCCCGGCTCCGTCGCGTCGCGGATGGCGTCCGCCTGCTCGATGCACAGGTCCAGGGCGGCGCGGGTGCGGGCGGCAATGTCGGGCGCATAAGGCTCGTCCCACAGCAGCTTCCCCAGCTCCCAGTCGGCCAACGACGTCGCCTTACCGATGATGTCCCCGAACCCGGCGGCAGTCAGCTCGCGCGGGGCGTCCATCAGCGTGGGCAGGTCCGCGAAGACGGCAGTCGGCCCCTGCGCGGGGAACGTTTCCTTGAGGCCGCCGACGATCAGCGGCGCGCCGACCGAAACGAACCCGTCCACGGAGGCCGCGGTGGGGACGGAGATGAAGGCGTTCCCCGTGCGGAAGCTGATGTAGCGCGCGATGTCGGTCAGCGTGCCGCTCCCCACTGCAACGAACGTCTGGGGGGCGGCGGGCGCCCGGACGAGGACCTCGACCAGCCGCTTCTCGTCGGCAGCAACCTCGTCCCCGTGCAGGACGATGCTCAAAACGTCCAACCCGGCGCCGCGCAGCGCATCCTCAACGCGCCCGCCGAGCGCCCGGTAGGTGTTGTCATCGGATACCAGCGTCAGGCGTGGGTGTGGAAGCTTCTGGCAGAACTGCACCAGGCGATCCACCGCGTCCGGCCCAACCACGATCTCCACCGGCTGCTTTGTTGCTTTCATGTCCATCCTCGTTTCCACGCGCCGCCATAAAAAATACAAAAACAATTAAAGAGGGTCACGCTCAACCGACCGGCGCATCAGGTCGCCGCGAGGCCCGCCAGCGCCTCCGGGAGCGCGCCGAGGTTCTCTAAAACGAAGTCGGGCGGGCGCTCCATGCGCGCCACGTCGGCGCGCGTAGAGGCCCCGGTCAACACGACGCCGGTCACCATCCCGGCCTGCTGGCCCATCAGCATGTCGGTTTCCAGGCGGTCGCCGATCATCATGCAGCGCCCGGCAGGCAGGCCCAGGCGGTCCAACGCGACCTGCATGATCAGCGTCGAGGGCTTGCCCGCGAGCAACTCAAGCTCCCGCCCGGTGATGTGCTCCAACGCAGCGATGGTCGCCCCGGCATCGGGGATGCCGCCGCCCGGCATCGGGCAGGCTTTGTCGGCGTTGGTCGCAAAGAAGCGCGCACCGCGCAGGAGCGCCTGGTACGCCGTGTTCAGCTTGCGGTAGTCCAGCGTCCGGTCGAACGCGACCACGACCGCATCCACGCCCGCCGGGTCGATCACTTCCATCGAGTCCTGGTCCATGAACTCGTCCACGACCGTCAGGCCGTGCCCGCGCAGCTCCTCATGCAGGGCCGGTTCGCCGATGACATAGTAGCGCAGGTCGGGAAAGTGCCGCGCGAGGTGGTAGCCCAGCACGTACCCGGACGTGATCACGTCGTCGGGCGTGGCGGGGATACCGAGGCGCGTCAGCTTCGCGGCATAGGACTGGCGCGGCTCCAGCGGCTTGTTGCTGACGAACAGCACGCGCTTCCCCGCCGCGCGCAGGGCTGCGATTGTCTCGACCGCCCCCGGCAGCGCCTGCTCACCGAGGTACACCGTCCCATCCAAGTCAAATACAAAACCGTCTATCGAACGTCCCATACTGCCTCTTGCTTTCCGCCGGGACGCGCCGCGCGTCCGCCCCACCGGAAGTATAACCGCAGCAGGCCAGATCAAAAAACGGCCAGCACAGACGGGTGAACCGGCGCTGGCCGTAACTCACGTTCGCCTGGAAGCTAGCCGCCCGTCGTCTCCGGGGCGGGCAACTGCGTCGGCTCCGCCGTGGCGGTGGTTTCGTCCGGGCGGATCAGGATCTCCGTGCCGGGCACCAGCACGTCCTCACGCGTCATGCCGTTCAGGTCGAGCAACTCGTCCACCGTCAGGTCGTTCAGCACGGCGATCTCCCAGATGGTTTCGCCCTCCTGCACCAGATGGCGGCTCGGCTTCTCCGGCGGCGGGGGCGGGGTCTGGCCCGGCCCAAGCTTGACCAGCACCTCATCACCTGGGTGCAGCAGCTCGCCCCACTCCAGGTAATTCAGGGCCAACAACTCGTCGATGCTGACCTGATACACGGCGGCGATGTCCCACATCGTCTGCCCCTGCTGCACGACGTGAACCACGGAACCATCCTCGCGCGGCGGACTCTGGATCAGCGGCACGACCGGCGGACCGGCTGGCTCCTCAGGTTCCTCCGGCTCAGGGGCCGTCTCGCCGGGCGACGAGGGCCGGGGGGTGGGCGTGGGCGGTGGGATATAGCCGAAGACCATGACGTAGATCTGCTGGTCCCCGATCACCGCATACCCGGCGCCGACCTCGACATACAGGGTGCTGAGCATACCCTGCTTGTGGATCGGGCTGCCATCCCACCACGTCACCGCGCCCTGCGGCGTCATGCCGCTCCCGCTGACGAAGTTCTCGATCACGCGGCCCGGATACCCGGCGGCAGTGGCGCGGTCCTGGGGGCTAGACCCGTTCGCGCCGGTGTGCGAGAAGGTCGAGGTGGCGGCGATCCAGCTCGCATGGCCCTGGGCGGCGGCCATCAAAACGGCGTTGGTTTGCAGTGGGGGGAGGCCGTGTGCCGCGCGGTAGGTGTTCACGGCGTTGATCACGGAGGAGGCGTCACCCTGGGCCGATACGCTCGCCGCCGGTCGCGCCAGGGCAAACAGCCCGCCCGCGATCAGCAGCAGACTCAGGCACACGGACACCGCGCCCGCGCACCTTCGAGCATGTAATGGGTTCATTCGCGTCCAGTCTCCAGTGGCCCCCCGGCGTGCAAGGTGCCAGGCGGCGGAAACAGATCCTCTCTACATTGTAATGTTTTTCACCATGCCAGCCAGCCGTGGCAAAAGTGCGCCCAAGTCTAAAGGGTTGTCCCGGAATTGCAAATAGTTGAGAGGTCCCAGTCCCATTTATTCCGCTGCACGTCAATCCCAGGCGAACGCGGCAGGAGCGGGCTGCCCCCGCAGCGGGTGAGGTTGAGCGGCTTGCCCACGGCGCTGATCCGGCGAGATCTCTGGCGAAAGACAGACGAGGCCAACGCCGCCCACAAACTGCTCAGCGCCAGCGCAGGGCATACGGCAAGCCGGGGACGTAAGGGGACCCAGGGGAGGGGAGGCAGGTAAAAAACACGGCGCCAGTCAGGGACCGGCGCCGCATCATCGCTTCGATGGCTCGAGCGGATTACTCGATGATCTCAATCGCGCCGGAAGCGCAGCTATCGGCGGCGTCACGAACGTCGTCCTCGTACTCGGCAGGGACCGGATTCACGAGCACAACGGCGTAGCCTTCATCACCCATCTCGAAAACGTTCGGGGCCAGGTCCGCGCACAGCTCACAGGCCGAGCACACGTTGGCGTCGACGGTAACTTCCATTGAACATGCTCCTCAATACCAGGTTGGCGTGTTGGAAACTGCCTTCGTCAAGGCTGTCTCAATAGTAGAAAGGCGCCCCGCTTGCGTCAAGGTGACAGGTTTCACGTGTTTTGCGCCGAATGTCAGTCTTTGGCCCCTGAGGGCCACAAACACGCCCCGCCGGGAGCGCAAACCCCGGCAGAACTGACACTGCCCGGCGTTTTCGTTTCCCCTGGGGCCGCGCCTAACAGGTG
>CAZGLU010000189.1:0-7340 GCA_964526095.1 uncultured Anaerolineaceae bacterium
GATAATGAGCGGTGACTGGAGTTCAGACGTGTGCTCTTCCGATCTCGGCTCTGATCGACGGTTGCTCGCGCTTTGGCCTCTACTGGCGCATCATCATGCCCCTGTCGATGCCCATTCTGGCGACCTTGTTCATTCTGGACTTCGTCTCCACGTGGAATGAATTCTCGATTGCCCTGGTGATCCTGCAAACGTCCAAAATGTGGACCGTGCCGCTGGGACTGATGAGCTTCAGCGGCTACTTCACCATGGATTACCCCGGCCTGAACGCGGCGGTTCTGATCACGATCATCCCCGTGATCATCGTTTACCTGATTTTCCAGCGCTATTTCATTGCGGGACTGACCGCCGGAGCGGTCAAAGGTTGAGAACATTATGAACGATCAACAGAAAAAACAGCTTATTACACAGGCGCTCGAGACGGGCGCAGGTGTCGTGCGGCTCGCGCCGACGTGGGTTCCACGCACCTTCGGCATCCCAGGCGGACGGCTGCGCCTGCACCCGGACGATCTGTACGCACTGGGGCCGGAGCGCGGCGGCATCTCGGAACGCTGGCTCTCGTCAACGGCGCAGCCGGATAACGGCCCGCTGACCGGGCCGGAAGAAGGGCTGAGCACCATCGTGGTCGACGGTAAGAGCGTCACGCTGCGCGACGCGATGGAGCTTATGGGCGAAGAATTCCTCGACCGCTCGGCGTTCGAGGAGCATGGCGGCTGGGTGATGTTCAGCAAGCTGTTCGACCTGATGTACCCCGTGCCCCATCACATCCACCAGGATGACGAGGAAGCAGCCAAGATCGGGCAGCGCGGCAAACCCGAAGCCTACTATTTCCCGCCCCAGTACAACGGGCACTACGGCACAACCCCCTACACCTTTTTCGGACTGCTGCCCGGGACGAGCAAGGACGAGCTGATCGATTGCCTCAAACGCTGGGATACGGGCAAGGTCGGTGACAACGGGATTCTGCGCCTGTCGCGCGCCTTCCGGATCGAAGTGGGAACGGGCTGGTACGTCCCGCCCATGACCCTACACGCGCCCGGAACGTTGTGCACGTACGAGCCGCAGCGAGCGAGCGACGTCCTGTGTATGTGGCAGTCGCTCGTGAGCGATTTCCTGATCGTCGATCGCGGGCTGATCTGGAAGAGCGTGCCCGAAGCGCACTGGCACGACTACGAGTATGTGGTCAACCTGCTGAATTGGGACGTGAACTTCGACCCGGACTTCAAGCAGCATTTCTTCCGCCCGCCCCTGCCAGTGAAACCCGTCGAAGAGATGGAAGCAGAGGGCTACCGGGAAAACTGGATCACCTACGGCACGCCGTTCTTCAGCGCGAAGGAACTCACCGTTTACCCTGGCCGCAGCGTGACCATCAAAGACGCGGCAGCTTACGGCACGATATGCGTTCAGGGCCGGGGCCGCTTCGGCCAACACGACGTCGCGTCACCCTCTCTGATCCGGATGGGGCAAATGACGGAGGATGAATTCTTCGTGACCTACCGGGCGGCCCAGCAGGGAATCACGATCACCAACGAAAGTGATTGCGAGCCGCTCGTGATGCTCAAGCACTTCAACCCCGGCAATCCGGACGTACCGGCGGCGTAGACCGCACGGAGCGAACACCTTGACGAGATACGACGAGGAGAGCGATCTGCTCTCCCCGTCTTCTGCTTGCCTGTGCCAATTTTAGGAGGACGTTTTCTAACATGGGTTCCAAATGGTTTCAGAGTTCTTATCGCCGCCTGCTGCTGGACATGCATATTGCCGACTGGGATGAGCGATTTTTATCCAAGTTTGATCCGAAGACGCTGGTCGACAATCTTGAGCTGGCGCATTTCAACACGCTGACTGTCTTCGCCAATACCCACACCGGCCTGACCTATTACCCGACGAAGGTGGGCACGGAGCACCGCAACACAAAAGGCAAGGACCTGCTTCGCCAGATGATCGACGAAGCGCACGGACGCGGGATGAACGTAGTCGTGTACTACTGCCTGATCTACGTCGAGGACTACGCGCGCAAGCATCCGGAATCGCGGGTCGTGAACGCCGAAGGCAAGAGCGAGCAACTGATCATGGGGTCAGCAGGCGCCCCACGCCGGTTCACGGTGATCTGCCCGAACAATGCCGAGTATCGCAAGTTCGTCGTCGCGCAGCTCACGGAAATCTGCCAGAACTACGACTTTGAAGGCGTCTGGCCGGACATGACGATGTGGCCAACGGTGTGCTACTGCCCGTCATGCCGTGCGCGCTACGCGGAAGAAGTGGGCGGCGAGATCCCGCGTATCGTGGACTGGACCGATCCCGACTGGGTGCGCTTCCAGCACAAGCGCCAGGAGTGGCTTGTGGAGTTCGGGAATCTGGTGACGTCCACCATCCGCCAGTACAAGCCTGAGGCGACGATCGCGCACCAGTCGCTGGAATTCACCGACGACTGGCTGTTTGGGGCCTCGGTCGAACTGTCCAACGTGACCGACTGGCTCTCCGCCGACCTTTACGGCGACCGGCTGAACCTGTCGTTCTACGGCAAGCTGTTTTACAGCCTGAGCAACAACAAGCCCTACGAGCACCTCAACGGGTGGGTGTATCCCAGCATCCACGAGCACGTGTTGCAGCGCACCGAACAGTACATGCGGACCATCGCCTTCCACGATCTGCTGAACGGCGGCGCTCCGGCGACGATCGATGCCATCGATCCGCTGGGCACGCTCAACCGCGAGCGCTACGTGCGTATGGCTCCGGTCCAGAAAGACCTCATGGCGTACGAATCGCAGGTGGGCGGCGAACCCCGGCGCGACATAGCGATCTATTACAGCTTTGACTCGCTGTTCGACATGGCCGACAACGGCAAGCCCATGATCCAGGCCAAGTACACCTTCGAGCCGGGGCGCGAGACCAAAACGCCCGACGCGCACCGGAATGCTGCGCGCACAACGGCCCGCAACCTGATGGATCTCAACCTGCCGTTCGGCGTGATCACGCGCAAGAACCTGAATGAGCTGCACAAGTTCCAGATCGTGATTCTGCCGAATATGGTCATGATCCACCCGGATGAAGTCGAAGCGTTCCGCGCGTACGTCGAGCAGGGCGGCAGCCTGTACCTGAGCAAGCAGACTTCCCTGCTGGACTATGACGGCCATCTCCAGACGAACTTCCTGCTTTCGGACCTGGCGGGCGTCGACTATGTAGGCGAAACCGGCGAAGTGACGACCTACGTATCGCCAACCGAGGAGTTTGCTGGGCTGTTCGACGGGTTCAATGCCGACTATCCGGTTACGCTGCACAGCACCCAGATTAAGGTGAAGGCTCACGAGGGCGCCAAGGTAGTCGCAACCATCACCCTGCCCTACACCGATCCGCGAGGCACGCCTTACGCCTCGATCCTCACCGATCCGCCGGGCAACCCCACCGACTATCCCGCCGTCGTGCTGAACCACTTCGGCAAGGGCAAGGTGCTTTACGCGGCGGGGGCGCTGGAAACCTGGACCTACGAAACGCAGGTGCAAGTCTTCAGAAACCTGCTCGGCCTGCTGGAAAATCGCCCGCTTATGTTCGAGACGGATGCGCCCAAGCCGGTCGAGGTCACGCTGTTCGACCAGCCAGATCGCTCGCGCTTCGTGATGCACATGATCAACTTCCCGGCGGAAATGCCCCCGGTCCCGATCTCAGACATCAAGCTGCGGGTCTGGATGGAGGGCCGGACGCCCAAGCAGGTCGTGGTCCTGCCCGGTGGTGAGCCGCTGGACTTCACCATCCAGGGCGATCATGTGGAGTTCACTGCCCCCAGGCTGGAAAGTTACCTGATGTTGGGGATCGAGTACGCTAGCTGAGCGTTGTCGCTCCAGGCGCCGGGCGGTGAGGTGATTTAAGCCCACCGCCCCCCTGGAGAGGACAACCAGCCGCTCCTGCGTAAAAGAATCAGGGTGAAGCGCGTGTGCTTCACCCTGATTGCGTAAGCCGGACTTTGATGCTCGTTTAGCCTACGTGGTGGTAGACTTCCCAGCCCAAGTACGTCTCGAAAGCCTCGGCCAGCACCCCCGCCGAGTGCGAAGCGTTCATGGCAGCATGATGCTCAAAGCCGTTCTTGCACACATACTGCATGAGCTTCTGTAGGCCGGGCACTTCGACCACGGCGCGGCTGCCAAAGGTATCCAGCGGATCGTCCACGTAGTAGCCATCGCCGACGTAGGTGCGGATCTGGCCGCGACGGTCGTCGGTCGTCACGCGTGCGTAGCTGAACGGGCCGGAGGGCGTGCGGCCCGCGACCGTGCCAAACGTGTTCTCCGTGCCAAGCGTCGTCGCCAGGATCTCCGCGTTCGCCATCTTCGCGTCCCCCAGGAAGCTCTTGGCCCAGTTACCGCAGTGGAACAGCACACACTTATTCGGATCGTCGGCGTAGTTGTTGTTCCAGTCCACGAGCGCGCTGGGCTGGCCGGACGCAAGTTGGAGCGCGTACATCGACACGGTGCCGGTGATGTCCACTTCGCACGCGCTAGGCAGAAGGCTTTCGCTCATCATGCTCATCACCGTGCAGACATTCACGCCATAGTTCTGCTGCAATGAGGTCCAGCACTGGATCGCCGTCGCGTCCAGGTCTTTTTCCGCCATCCAGTCACCGATGACGACGGCGAGCTTCGCCTGCCGCACTACCGATTCCGCCGGAACGCCGTTGGTCGGCACGTAAGCCCGGATCGCGTCCAGCCTGGCCGTCACGCGCGGATCGTCGTCCGCGAGCTTGCCCGCCCACCCAAAGACTTCGGACAGGTCGAGGGTCGTCACGCTGATGCCCGACGCCTGTAGCAGCTTTTCGCTGTAGCGCGTGGTGTTGAAGTTGCCGGGCCGCGCGCCAATAGCTCCCAAACGGGCGTTGCGCAGGCCGTTCACGACACGGCACACCGCCACAAACTTTTCCAGGTCGCGCCGGAACTGCTCCGTGTTCGGATGGATCGTATGCTGTTCCGTCAAGGTGAAGGGGAAACCGTACTGCACGAGGTTGTTGCAGACCGAGATCTTGCCGCAGTAGGCGTCACGGCGCCGCTCGACGGTGAACTGGTCCAGATCGTCGGGATACGCCTGGACCAGGATCGGCACATCCAGTGCGGAGAGCTTGATCGTATCGGCCACGCCCTTTTCGTCGCCGAAGTTCGGCAGCGCGACCAGAATGCCGTCGATCTCGTCGCGGTGCTCGCGGAACAGCGCCGCGCACGCCTTCGCGTGCTCCCAGGTCTCGACTGCGCCCAGCTTGGTCGCGTGCTCGTCGAGAATGATCGGCTCGATGTCAAGCGTATTGAACAGCGCCAGAATATCCTGCCGCCCCTCGGTCACCAGGCGATCAGGGAAGAAATCACGGTTGCCTACGATGACCGCCAGGCAGGTTTTCCCATTTTTCATATCTCTGCAATCCTTTCAAAGAGGTGAACTGTTTTGACTCGTCAAAATCCGCCGATAGAGTGGCACCCATGGAGACGTCAGCCTCAGCGCAGCGCGTGGTTGATCGCCTTCACCGCCGGGTAGACCTGACGGTATAGGGCATAGGTCGTCGCGTACCGGTCGTGCCTCTCGGGATCGGGGACGAAATGCCGTTCGAGCTTCAGGGAGAGGTCCGCCGCCTCGCGCGCATCCGCATAGCAACCCACCCCTACCCCGGCCAACAGCGCGGCGCCCCAACAGGCCGCATCGGTGACGTGCGGCACGGCCACGGGAATGCCGGTGATGTCCGCCTTGAGTTGAAGCCACAGCTCGGACCGCGCGCCACCGCCGATGGCGCGCAGCTCGTCGATCTGCACACCGCCTTCACGCAGCAGATCCAGGTTGACGCGCAGCTCGTAGGTCAGCCCTTCGAGCAGCGCCTTCGCCACGTCGGTTTTGGTCGTGGCGAACGTCAGGCCGAGGATCGCGCCCTTCGAGGCGGTGTCAAAGGTAGGCGTGCCGCTGCCCGCGAAGTGCGGCAAAACCAGCAGTGAGGATGGCTCGCTGGATGCGCCCGCCAGGATCAGATCGTAGGCGTCTCCGCCCTCGCGCTGCGCACGGTCGATCTCCCCGGCACAAAAAGTGTCCCGGAACCAGCGCAGCAACAGCCCGCCGCTGTGGTTAAGGGTCATCGCCAGGAACAGATCAGGCACGACATGGGTATAAACCGAGATGTTGCCTTCGTACAACGCAGCGTTGAGCGCAGGCTCGGCCAGCGCCACCTCGACCACCTCGGCCGTGCCGGTCGAAACCATCGCCAGGCCGGGCCGAGTCAGCCCTGCGCCGAGCGCACCGCAAGCCTGATCGTGTCCGCCGGTCACGACGAGCGGCGGCGCCGCGAAGCCCAGGCTCTCGGCCAGGGCAGGCGTCATCGGCGCCACCGCCGTGCCGGACGGCTGCACCGGCGAAAGCCGGGCCGGCTCAAGCTCCAATGCGTCCAGGATCGCGCCGGACCAGTCGCCCGTGCGGATGTCCGCGATTTGCGTACGGGACGCAAGGCAGCGGCTGATGGCGCGCTGCCCGGTCATCTTCTGGATCAGGAAGTCCTCATAGAGCAGAAAATACGCAGCAGACCGCCATATTTCCGGCTCGTGCTGCTTCAGCCACAGCAGCTTGGGCAACGAGTTGATCGTGTGGACCGGCATGCCGGTGTGCATGAAAAGCCATTCCGCGCCGAACCGCTCCCGCAGCCAGGCGTTTTGCGCATCCGTGCGCGTATCCATTCCCAGGATAGCCGGGCGCAGCGCCCTGCCCTGCCCGTCTACAGGAATGATCGCCTCGCCTTGCACCGACAGCCCAATCGCCGCGACGTCATACGTCCCGGATCGGGCGAGCACATCACGCAATGCATCCTGAGCAAGCTGCCAGACGCCCTCCGCGTCCTGCTCAGCCCAGTTTGGATGGGGAAGCTCAACCCGGTATTCCCGGCTGGAACTGGCGATCAACGTGCCATCCGAACAGAACAGAGCCGCCTTGCAGCCGGTAGTTCCGATGTCCAGTCCAATGAGATACACGCGTCAGCCTCCTGAGATGTGCGCGATCCTTGCCCGGCAATTTATCAGGTGTTCTGCACTGCAATCGCGTTTAAGGTGCGGAGCAGCTCCGCTTCCTCAAGTTCGCCCGACATCCAGCGATCCTGAAGCTCGCGCAGCCGGACAATCACGGAATTGGGCGGGAGCTGCACGTCGCCGTAGGTGATGATCTCGCCCTTCTTCACGGGCCGGGTAACCACTGCACCCTTGGCGATGCCCACCGGCAGAGCGTTGATCGCGGCGGCGTTTTCGTAACGATCGGTCATGCCGTAATGCGTGCGCCCACCGATGCGCTCCAGAGATCGGAAGAGCACACGTCTGAACTCCAGTCACGAGATTCCATCT
>CAZGLU010000190.1:0-3537 GCA_964526095.1 uncultured Anaerolineaceae bacterium
GCAGGCTGCCGAGGATGCTGCCCAGCAGGAGGCCGCCGCAGCCGAAGAAGGCGGCCAGCACGACGCCGCTCAGGATGATCGCCAGGCAGCCCGTTCCCATGCCGAAGTGGTACACCTTGCCGATCAGTCGGGCCAGCCACAGCGTCACGATGAGGGACGCGGGCGACATCAGCAGCGAGTAGGCCAGCAGCGTGTCGATTGAGCCGACCAGCGAGAACGCGACGAAGCTCAGCGCCCACAGCAGGGCGACCGCCGTCTGGAAGGGGACCATGCGGCGGTACAGGTTCACCAGGAAGCCGTCGCCCCCCAGGAACGTCGTCGAAGCGAAGTGGACCGCCGCGCCTTGCAGCAGCACCCCGACCACCGCGTAGACGCCGGACGCCAGCGCGGTCGGCAGCAGGAGCGCGAGGCTGGCGTCGGCGAACAGCTCCAGGTCCGTCAGGGTGAAGGTCCCGCCGGGCGGGTTCAGCGCGATCGCTTCTTCGAGCAGCCGCTCCAGCATCGGCATGGCGAAGATGAACATCGCCAGCGTGCTCAGCACGGTGACCAGCCCGTACAGCGCCAGGTCGAGCAGCACCGCCGGCCACGTCGCGTCGTCCTCCGCGCTGCGTACGGGTGCGAGCTTCTCCTTGCCGCCGATCCCGGCGATCAGCGCGTCCCGCCGCTGGTCGTCGGTCAGCACCGCCAGCGCCTCGTTGGACGGGCGCCCGGTGAGCGTGAGCATGAGGTTGCGGACGAACGGCTCTTTGGCGAGCGACGGGTCCAGGCTCAGGGCTTTGCCGAGCGTGTCGATGGCGCGCCCGCGCTGCCCGGCGGTGTGGTAGCTGAGCGCGGCATCCAGATAGCTGCGCGCGCGTTCGCGGTCCCGTTCGGGCACGGCCCGGTCGTCGGCGTCCGGGGTTGCGGCCTCGGCGGGGGGCGGCTCCAACGCCGGGGGCGGCGCGGCGGTATGCTGCCGGATGTAGCGCCCGGCCTTGAGCGCCAGCTCGCGCAGGGAGGGGTCGGGGTCGGTGCGGTAGACGGTGGCCAGGGGCCGCAGGGCCGCCGGGTCCTTCGACTGGCCGAGGGCGATGATCGCCGCACGGCGCACGGCGGGATCGGCGCTGGACAACTGCGCTATGGTGTCATCGAGCATGGCTCCCCCTTTCGGACGCCATCGGAGCGCGGCGCCTGGCTCGGTGTGCCCATAATCATACAGGATGCTGCGCCTGTGCCAACTCGGCGCCGGGCGGGTGGTGCGCGAGATTTGCGTTGTGTCGCGGCGTGGCACAGAATTAAGGCATGGCGACCGGCGACTCTGGGGCGCTTGCGCCCGCGCCGATCGTGAAGGCTGATTCTCGGCTCGTTACCATTCAGCGCCTGCTGCCCTACATCAAGGAGCACTTCCGTGATTACCATCGTCACCGATAGCTGCGCCAGCGTTCCCGAGCACCTGCTGGAGGAACTCCCGATTGAGGTGGTGCCCTATTACGTCCATACCGTACGCGGCACACTGCGGGACGGTGTGGACATGCCCCCGGACGAGTTCTATGCCTGGCTCAAGACCGCCCCCGAATGGCCGACCACCGCTAACCCCAGCGCCGGGGAGTACCTGGAGGCGTACCGGCGGGCGGCCCCGCACAGTGAGGGCGTCGTCGTGGTGAGTATGACGGGGAGGGGCAGCGGCGGCTATCAGGCCGCGCTGTTAGCCCAACGGCTGGCCGAACAGGAGCTGCCCGGCCTCGCGATTGAGGTGATCGATACGGCGCAGGTCGCCCTGGCGCACGGCTGGGCGGTGATCCAGGCGGCGCGGGCGGCGCTGGTGGGTGGGGCGCTCGCACAGGTGGCGAACGTCGCGCGGGAGGTCGCCCGTGCCGCGTTCGTCGGCTTCACCAACGACACGCTCGAATACCTTCAGCGCGGCGGGCGCATCGGCAAGGTGAGCAGCATGGTCGGGGATATGCTCAACATCAAGCCGGTGATCGGGATGCGCGGCGGCATGCCCGCGCCGCTGGCCGTGGCCCGCTCGCGCGCCTCGGCGTACCGCCGCATCGTGGCCCTGGCCGCGAACCGCATCCAGCCGGGGAGCAGCGTGCGTGCGGCGCTGATGCACGTCGCGGCGCGCGACGAGGTCGAGAAGTTCCGCGCCCTGGTGGAGGAGAAGTACGCGGTCGTGGAATGGATCGTCGCCCAGCTTTCGCCCGCGCTCGGATGTCACAGCGGGCCGGGCACGGTCGGCATCGCCGTGATCCCGGCGTGACGGCGCCCGGCATCTGACGCTGGGGCCGCCGGATCGCGCTGACCCCTAACCGCGAACGGCCGATCCCTGCTATAGTTGTGCGCGTGCTGCCTGGACTTCCCCACAGGGACGCCTATGACCGTTGACCGCGCGCCCCGCCGCGCCCTCCGGCGGCTCGACTTCGCGCCGCTCGCGGCGTTCGGGCTGTGCCTGTTCGCGCTGTGGCCGCTGCTGTCCGACGCCGGGCTGCCGCTCGGCCACGATACGCTGCTGCACCTGCATCGCGCGGCGGAGTACGACCGGAGCTGGTCGCACGGCGTCCTGCTGCCGCGCTGGGCGGAGTCGTTCTATTACGGCTACGGCTCGCCCGTCTTCCACTACTACATGGGCCTCGTCTACGCGACGGTGAGCTTGCTGGGTCGCGTCCTCGGCCTCGACATGCTGGACGCCTTCCGCGCCTTCCTGATGCTGGCGCTACCGGCGGCGGGCGCGGGCACGGCGCTGTTCGTGCGGCCCCGCCTGGGGCGGCTGGCGGGGATCATCGCCGGGGTGGCCTACGTCTACAGCCCCTACCTCGTCTACCGCGAGCCGTACGTGCGCGGCGACTACCCGGAGCTGCTCGCCTTCGTCCTGTTCCCCTTCGTGATGTGGGCCTTTGACCGCCTGGCGCGGGAGGGCCGGGGCCGGGATGTCGTCGGGGCGGCGATCCTGCTCGGCCTGCTGACGCTCTCGCATAACCTGATGGCCGTCGCGCTGGCCGCGCTGCTCGGCGGCTGGATCGTCTGGGGGCGGCTCGTCGGCGCGACGGATGGGCGGCGCTTCGCGCTGCTCGTCGCGGCGGCGGCGCTGGGCGTCCTGCTCACGGCGCGCTTCTGGCTGCCGGTCCTGCTGGAGCGCGACGCGGTGCACCTCGACCGCCTGATCGCGATCCCGTCGCTGGACTACCGCAACGCGTTTGTGCCGCCGCGAGAGCTGTTCGGCTTCGTGCCGCGTGCGGACCTGGGCGCGATCAACGGCCTGCGTGCGGTGTCCAGCCTCGGCGCCGCGCAGTGGACGTTGGCCCTCGCCGGGCTGCTCGCAGCCGGTGCGGGCGCACTGTCCGCCCGGCGACGCGGGGTGCCGGTCCCGGCGGGCGTGCGCCTCGCGCTCTATTTCGCCGCCGCCGGGGCGCTGCTGATCGGCCTGATGCTGCCCGCCGCCGAGGGCGTATGGGACGTCGTGCCGGGCCTCGCCTACCTCCAGTTTCCCTGGCGGCTGTTGGGGCCGGTCGCGTTCTGCAGATCGGAAGAGCACACGTCTGAACTCCAGTCACGAGATTC
>CAZGLU010000190.1:3547-6195 GCA_964526095.1 uncultured Anaerolineaceae bacterium
CGCGATGGATCGAGCGCCTGCCGGGGCGGTGGGGCGGGGCGGTCGTCGCGGCGCTGCTGGCCCTGCCGGTGACGCTCACCATGCCGCTGTGGTCCATCGACGCCGCGTGGCGGGCTGCCGGGGTCGATACATCCGTCGCCGCCTACCACCACGCTGAGATCAACGTGGACCTGCCGAGCGGCACGACCGTCACCAACGAGTTCCTCCCCCGCGATGTGTACGTGATCCCCGATCCGACCGGGACGCTGCTGGACGATTACGCGAACGGCTACCCGGTGAACAAGCTGCACCTCGCCGTGCTGCCGGAGGGCGTGGAGGTGGAGCCTCTGGAACACGGCCCGCAGCGCGACGTGTGGCGCGTCACAACGCCGGAGCCGGTCACCGTCGAGGTGCTGACGTTCGCCTTCGCGGGCTGGACGGCGCGGATCGACGGCGTGCCGACGCCGATCACGCCCTCGGAGCCGCACGGCCTGATCACCTTCGCGGTCCCGGCGGGCACCCATACCGTGTCGCTCGCGTTGGAGGGCACGCCCGCGCGCCGGGCCGGGGATGCGCTCTCGCTGCTGGCCCTGGCCGCCGTCGCCGTGTTCACGTTCCTGCGGGCGCGGCAGGGTGGGACGGCTGCGGAGCCGACCGTTGAACCGTCGCGCGGCGGCTGGAGTTGGGGCGTCGCGGGGGCGGCGGCCCTGATCGCGCTCACCGCGCTGCTTGCCATGCGGGAGGGCGGCGCGTGGGTGCGCTCGGCGCCGGGCGAGGCGCGGCTGGCCGGGCATCCCCTCGACGCGCGCCTGGGTGAGGACATCGCGCTGCTGGGCTATGACCTGGCCGGGTCGGCGCGGCCCGGCGGGCGGCTGGACGTGACCCTGTATTGGTACGCCGCCGCCCCGCCGGACGCGGGTTATCACAGCTTCCTGCACTTCACGCCGGGCGGCCCGCCGGTCGCCCAGGCCGATAAGCTGGACCCCGGCGAGATCGGCACCCGCGCGTGGACGCCGGACGGCTTCGTGCGCGATGAATACGTGCTGCACCTGCCGGACGGCCTGCCCCCCGGCACGTATGAGCTGCGCGTCGGCCTGTGGGCCTGTGACACGCTGCCCGACGAGCCGTGCCCGGATGGGGGCCGCCTGCCGGTGACGCGCGACGGCCAGCCCGCCGGGGACAGCGTGCTGCTGGAAACGCTGACAGTGCGCTGAGGTGTGGCGGCACCCGGCCTGCTTCGACCGCTGCGGCGCCTGGGGAGGGAGAGCCTCCGCCCGGCCGGGTTCGCAACCGGGCGGAGATAGCTGTGTGACGCGGTTAGCCGACCGCTTCCGGGGTGCCCTCGGGGATGCCCGCGTCCGGCGCGGTCCCGTCAGGCGCGGCGCCCTCTGCGCCGAAGCCCAGGAGCGCGTTCATCAGGTCTTCGGCGGTCCCGCTGTAGGCGATGGTGTCGACCAGATCGAGCACCTGAGTATCGAACTCGGCGCTGTAGCTGCCGGGTAGGGCGACCGCGATCAGCACGGCAGTCAGGCCCTCTTTCAGCTCGTACGCCACGATCACGCCCTCGCTGAACTCGTCGCCGTAGGTGACGTAGCCGACCTCAAGCCCGCTTCCCAGTTCCACCGTCTCGACCGGGCCAAGTGACGTCCCGCCGGGCAAGGCTTCCGCCGTGGCGCCCGCCATCGGCGGCTCCTCCGTCTCCAGGCCCGCCGGTTCCGCGCCCGTGAACGAGCGGGCGAGGGCCACGGTCAGGTCGGCGGCGGTCGGGTTTTCGGGCACGATGATCCCGGCGAAGGCGAGGAACTCGGTCGGGAGCAGCATCATCACGACGCCCTGCTCGCCCGCTTCGAGCGTGCCGCCCGTCAGCAGGCGCTCCATCGTAGCCGGGGAGTCCGCAAGCTGCACGCCGGGCAGCCCGGCCTCGGCGGGCAGTTCCTCGGCGGCCCAGGTGGTCGGGTAGTCCAGCGTGAGCTGCTCGTCGCTGGACGTGAACCGCTGTGTTTCCGGCTCTTCGGTTTGGGCCAGCGCCATCGCCGGAGCGAGCATCAGCGCCAGCAGGGCCAGACCGATCACAATACGCTTCATGAGGTTTCCTTTCGAACGACTCGATCATCAGATACAGAATATAAGAGAACCCGCGCGGTGAAGGCAACGCGCGCCGCCAGCGGGGATACAGGTTCACCGGCCTATGGCGGAACCCGTCAGGTGGCTCATGCTGCCGCCCTCTGCGCCCGCTACCATGAGGGCAACGGCACGTTAACTGTGAGGTGGTTTATGGACGGCACACTCCTGACCGTCGTGGCGGCGGTCGCGGTCATCACGATCCTGGTAGTGCTGCTCTACCTGCGGCGCGACACGCCCCCGGCCGGGCCACTCGGCATACCGGGCGATGAGCCGGTGCCGGAGGGTGATGAGTTGATCCGCCCTCCGCTGAACCCCGATGGGGTGCCGGTGCCGCCGGAGGTGCGCGCCGCAGGAAAGCTGCCGGACGATCAGCCGCCGGGCGGGCCGCACATCGCGCGGTAGAGGCCGCACATGACGGGCAAACAACCCTTGTCAAGCCGCTCCCGGTGTGCTACAATGCGCCCCGTCGATGGGGGATAGTTTAATCGGCAGAACAGCGGACTCTGGATTCGTCAGTCCTGGTTCAAGTCCAGGTCCCCCAGCCT
>CAZGLU010000190.1:6205-7340 GCA_964526095.1 uncultured Anaerolineaceae bacterium
ATGTGACACTTTCCCCCTCCCTGGCCTGGCCGGGGAGGGCCAGGGGGAGGGGCGTTGCGCGGAAGGCTGGGGGCAGGGCGCAGCAGAGCAGCGCCCCTACGCTTCTTCCACGATCTGCGCCTTTTGCAGGCGGTTGCTGTAGTCCACGAACACCGTCTTGATCTCGGTGAACTCGTCGATGGCGCTCGTGCCCGCCTCGCGTCCCCCGTTCCCGGTGTTCTTCGTGCCGCCGAAGGGCAGGTGCACCTCCGCGCCGATGGTCGGCGCGTTGATGTACGTGATGCCCGTCTCCAGCTCGTCCACGGCGCGGAACGCGAGGTTCACGTCCTTGGTGTAGATCGAGGACGACAGCCCGTACTCCACGTCGTTCGCGATGCGGATCGCGTCCTCGAAGTCCTTGGCCTTGATCACGCTCAGCACCGGCCCGAAGATCTCCTCCTTGCTGATGCGCGTGCCGTGCTCCGTCTCGAAGATCGTCGGCTGGATGTAGTAGCCCCGGTCGTACGCGCCGCCGGTGCACTGCTCGCCGCCCAGCAGCAGGTTCGCCTCGCCCTTGCCGATCTCGATGTACTCCATGATCGTGTTCTTTTGGTTCACGTCCGCCACCGGCCCGACGTCGGTCTTCGGGTCCAGCGGGTTGCCGATCGTCAGGTTGCGCGTGCGCTCGACCAGCATCCCCAACACCTCGTCGTAAACCGGCTCGTGGATGATCAGGCGGCTCGTCGCGGTGCAGCGCTGCCCCGCCGTGCCGAAGGCGCCGAACAGCACGCCCTCGATCGCCAGCTCGAAGTTCGCGTCCTCCATGACGATCTGCGGGTTCTTGCCGCCCAACTCCAACTCGACCGGCTTGAGGTGCTCCGCCGCCGCAACGTAGATCTCGCGCCCGGTCGGCACGCCGCCGGTGAACGAGATCGCCTTGACGCGCGGGTTCTTCACGATCTCCATGCCCACCGAGCCGCCGCCGCCCGTGACGAAGTTCAGCACGCCCGGCGGCAGCCCGGCTTCCTCCAGGATCTCGACCAGGCGTGCCACGCACAGCGGCGTCAGGCTCGACGGCTTGAACACGATCGTGTTGCCGGTGATCAGCGCCGCGCCGATCTTCCAGATCGGGATCGCCATCGGGAAGTTCCACGGC
>CAZGLU010000191.1:0-7339 GCA_964526095.1 uncultured Anaerolineaceae bacterium
TGGTAGGCGATCGGGTAGCGGCGCAGCTCCAACTCGATGTAGTGGTTGAGGTTCTGGTTCAGGCGGGCTAGCTGTTGCTGTTCCTCGCCCTCGATGCGCTTGCGCGCGATCCCGTTCCAGTAGAGTTGCTGGGCCGTGCTGATCAACTCCCACCGCAGGCGCACGCGCCGCGCCAACAGACGGCGCTTGTGCCGGACCTCCGGGAATAACGAGTATTGCACGCTGAGGTAGACCACCACGGCCAGCAGGCCGCCGCCCGTCGCGATCCAGACTGCGCTGGCCGGGAGCGCGCCCAACAGGACGGCGCTCAATGCGGCGTGTGCCGCCATCCCGTACGCGCTGATCACCACGCGCTCGCGCAGGTCGGTGGGCGCGGCGGGCGACGTGGCGGTGGTCGTCGTCGGCTCCGGGTCGGTCGGCTCCAGGTAGTCGAGCACCCACGACGCGCCACTGGCGAGGGTTGCGGCATGGACGGGCGCCGGTCCCTCGGGCGCGACCTCGCGCTCGCGGGGGCGTACGTAGTCGTCCAGCCAGCTCAGGCCGCTCACCGACCGCCCGCCGCCGGAGGCCAGCGCCGTGTTGCGCAGGATCGAGGGGACCTGCGGGAAGTCAGCCTGGATCGCCGCCCGGAAGCGGTCCAGCAGCGCGCGCACGTTGCGGTCCTGGAGCTGCGCGATGGCCCTGATCGCGGGCGAGGCGTTGACGTCCTGAAAGTCCTGCTGGCGGAACAACAGGCACTCGTCCCCGGCGCGCAGCGTGTGCCACAGGCCCGGCTGGACGCTGAGCGCCATCAGCGACAGGTAGATCACCCACGCGGAGAAGTTGTCGATGTGCGGGCCGAAGTCCGTCTCCTGACGGCGGGGGTGCTGGTAGTTGCGGTGGCCCAATTCGTGGCTCGTCCAGCCGTCGAGCGTCGGGACGTACATGCCGTCGTAGTCGATCAGCAGGAACTGGTGGTTGACGATCAGGATGTTGCCGTGCTGCAAGTCGCCATGCGCGATCCCGGCGCGGCCCAGGTCCCCGATCAGCTTGGCGAAGCGGTCCGCGAGGTTGCGCAGCACGGTGGGATGCTCCAGGTGCCGCTCGATGTAGACGTCGAGCGGGTCGCCGTGGATCCACTCCATCTTGAGGATCGGGTACCACGCGCCGCGCACGCGGATGCCCTGCTGTTGCAGCTTGAACTCGACAGTGTACGGCAGACGGACCTGGGCCAGGTAGTCACTGATGGCGGCATAGCGCTGCGCCTGGTCCGGGTGGTAGCGCAGGAAGCAGCGCACGGCGTACTGATGGCCGTTGGCCGCCACCTGGTACACGCTGGCGAAGGCCCCGGTGATCGGCTTGGGCAGGCCGAGTTGGTTCAGGACAGGCGTACCATGTTGCAACTCCGGGTCGGCAAAGCTGGTGCGCGGGTTCTGAAGCGCCTCCTGGTAGTCGGTCATGGTCGGCCAGGATGTCATGGCGCGTCCCTAGACAACCTCCAGGCACAACAGGGTTACGTCGTCGTTGCGGATCAGGTGGTTGGCCTTCAACGAGTCGATCCACGCCTCGAACTCGGGGCCGGCGCTCGTCGCGGCGGCCTGGAGCGTGCGCCAGGGCGCGGCGTTGGCCTCGCACTCAGCCACGAACCAGTGCGCCAGCGCGTCGGTCATCAGGTAGAACTGGTCGCCCGACTCCCACGTGCCGCCGGTGTAATGCACGTAGTCCAGCAGGCCGTTGTTGCGCGCGGGGTGGCTGGCGATCAGGTAGGGGCGGCTGCCGAACGCCTGGGCGTCGTCGATCGGCACGGCGGCGATCAACTCGCCCGCGCGGATCTGGAACAGGCAGCTATCACCGAGCGCCAGCGCCTCCCAGCGCCCCGCGCCGTCGCCTTCGGAGAGCGTCAGGCCGAGCAGCGTCGAGAACGCGCCCTTTTCCAACCCCGGCTCCTCGAACCACTGCACCGGGCGGTTCTGGCGCGCGCGCTCCTCCAGGTAGTGCTGGCGCCACTCCTGCCAGCTTCGCTGGGCGCGCTTGAGCAGCGCGGGCAGGTCGCCCGGCCCCGCCATGCGACAGTAGACGCGCACCAGGATCGCTGCCCACTGGCCGCTGAGCATGCCCTCGCTGGCGCCGTCGGCGACGGCGAAGCGCGCCTCCGTCCCGCCGTGTACCCCGTCGTGGACCGGGTAGAAGGCGTCCTCGTATTCGTCCGCCGCGTTACCGGACTTCGGCAGCCACAACCCTCGTGCAAAAACGCGCATGCTCGCCCCTAGCGCAGATTACTGGGTCGCGTGCCGATGTCCAGGAACTGGATGACGGAGACGATATCGGCGTTGAAGACGAAGCCGCGCGCGTTCTCCTCGATGGTGAAGCCCTCCTGCATGGCGATGGTGCGCATGTAGTCCGGCAGCGGGCTGGACATGTTGAACAGCAGCTTGGCGTGCTTGTCGGGCAGCCCTTCCTCGTGCGCGGGGAACTGGATCGGTGCGGCGTCGGTCGAGGACAGGTGCAGGTTGAACAGCAGCACGTTGCCGTCGCTGCTGGCGAGGTTCTTCACGCTCTCGGCCAGGTTGCTCGGGTTGCCATCCGTCGCCTCGCCGTCGCTGATGTTGATCACGATCGGCGGGAAGCAGTCGGGATGGTTCTCCAGCCAGCCCTTCAACAGGCCGTGCGCGCGCATGAGCGCCTGCGACATCGGCGTGCCACCGTTGGCGACCGGGTCGAACCATACCGGGAACTTGACCTTTTGGTCGATCAAGCCGCCCGCGCCATCGTCCACCTTTTTGGTGCGCTCCTCGATGCGGGCGGGCATCTCGGCCACCTCGCTGATCGGCGCGAGGGCCTTGCCCGCCAGCGGCCCGCTGAACGCCGGGCCGACCTCCTTGCCGTAGCCGATCACGCCCACGTAATAATAGTCGCGCACGCCCTCAGCCTTGGCGCACTTGATCACGAGGTTTTGCAGCAGGCGGTTGATGGCATCCGCCACCCCGTCGGCCTTTTTCTTCTGCGAGTCGCCGGTCCCAAACGGATCGGCCATCGAGGCGGATTGGTCGATCAAAAACAGGAAACAGGACGGGTTGGAACGGCTGATCTCAGCTTGGTACGCCATCTTAAAAATCTCCTTTGACTGCCCCACCCAGGGGAGCCAGCCCCAACGGGGTGGCCGGGTCCGCGTCGCTTGCCATATGGACGAGGTGCATCGTCAACTCCCCAGCATTGTAGCTTGTTTCCGGCCAGGGAGAAAACCCACACGGCGCCGCGTCTACTCCGCGTCGAGCAGCGTGACTGTGCCGCGCTCGCCGTCCACCAGGATCGGCGCGCCGTCGGGGATGTGCTCCAGCGCACCCTCGACCGCGACGACCGCGGGCAGGCCGTACTCCCGCGCGACGATCGCGCCGTGCGACAACTGCCCGCCGACGTTCATCACCAGCGCGCGCAGGGTGTCGAAGGCGGGCGTCCAGCCGGGGTCCGTGGCGCGCGTCACCAGGATGTCGCCGGGGTGCAGGCAGCGCAGCAGGTCATCCAGCGAGCCGGGCTGCGCGACGACACGTGCCGTGCCGCTCGCCTGACCGGCGCTGGCGGGCACGCCTGTCAGCACGCGTCCGCGCGGGGCGCTCTCCACGCCCAACGGCTCGCGCCCGCGCAGGAAACGCGGGTAGGGGGCGTGCTGCGCGCGGCGGAACGCGCGGCGCCGCGCTGCGACCTGCCCGGCCAGCGATGGGCCATCACCCGCCAGCAGCGCGCGTTCAAGCTCGTCCCAGTGCAGGAAAAACACGTCGTCGGCCTCACGCAGACGGCCCGCCTTGACCAGGGCGGCCCCGCAGGCGATCAGCGCGCGGCGTGTCAGGTGCAGGGCGCGCTGCCACTCGAAACGCTGTTCCTCGCGGAGCGGGACATAGCGCCGGGCGAAAGCTAGCACGAGCCGCAGGAACGCAGCGCGCGGCACGCCCAACGGCCAGCGTCCTACCTGGCGCCACAGCGCGGCGCGCGTGCTGTCCGCCCGGTCGCGCCCGGCGGCGACCGGGGCCGTGCCCGCTTCGAGCAGCGCCGCGACCGCCGCCCGCACCTGCTCCGGCGCGTCGGCCTCGCGCGGGCAGCTCAGGTCGAGGCAGAACGAGCGGTGCCCGAACGCCGCGAGGTAGGCGTCCAGCCTGCGCGCGAGGTCGGGCGGCAGCGTGCCCGTGCCGCGCAGCGCGTCCGGCGTGGCGCCCAGATCGCGGGCGCGTTCCGCCAATGCCCGCAGGGCCTCGTTGGCGCGCCGGGTCGGGCTGGCCGCCGTGCTCACGAGATGGGTCTGCACCTGCTCCGGGGCCAGCGTGGTCCAGCGCGTCACGAGGCCGTTCAGGATTGTGCTGAACACCTCGGCGTAGATCAGGCTCCAGCGGTGGATGCGCAGCAGGCTGGCCGTGGTGTGGCGCAGGTCGGCCAGCAGTTCGAGCAGCGCGGACGGATCGTCTGCCGCCTCCAGGCGCGCGCGGTACCCCGCCAGTCTGCGGTGATAGCGCGGCACGAAGCGCCGCCACACGCGGTCGTTGAACGGGTGCCAGCGGCCCTCCGTCATGATCGTGTGCAGCACGTGCGCCACGAACGCGGGCAGGCGCGGCTCGCGCACGCGGCGGCGCAGAGACACATCGCCACCGGGGAAGAAGCGCCGCGCGTCGGCGGGCAGCAGGAAGCGCGGGAAGAACTTGTACAGCCGTTGGAAGGCGTCCATGCGCGTGTAGACGCGGCCACGCACCCGCCGCAGCAGGTCGACGCGATCCCCCGCGCGCACGCCGACGAAGCCGAGCGGCTCGGTCAGCGCGACCTGCTCAAAAACCGGGAACAGGTAGGACCACGTCAGGGGCGTCACGGCGCCAGGGAAGCGTTCCTCGAAGAAGCCGCTGGTCCAGATCCCCGCGTCGTCCGGGTGTGTATCGTCCGCCTCCGCCGCAACGGTCACCGGGCGGGCCTGCAACAGCAGGAGGCGGTCGCCCTGGAAGCCCCATTCCACGTCCTGCGGCGCGCCGTCGTGCGCCTCGATGTGCAGCGCGGCCCGCGCCAACGCCATGACCTGCGCCTCGCTGAGGACGGGGCGCCCGGCCCCCTCCGGCGCGGGGAGGTCCACCGGGGCGCCGCTCGCGTCGAGGGTCGTGCGGGTTGGGGCGGGGGTCAGCGCCCGCTCAAGGATGCGCAGGCTCTCGCGCTCCACGGCGTAGCGGTCGGGCGTGACGGTGCCCGCCGTGACGTGCATGCCCAGGCCGCGCGTCGCCTCGATCACCAGCGCGTCGGGATGCGACGCCGGGCCGCGCCCGTGCGTGAACAGCACGCCCGCCGCGTCGGTTTCGGCCAGCACCTGAACCAGCACGCCGTCTGCGGTCAGCGGGCAGATGAAGCTCTCCAACTGCCCGGCGGCGGAGAAGTCGGCGGCGTCCTCAAACGGCGCGGACGAGCGGGCGATGGCCCACCGGGCGGCGGGAGCCTGCGCGCGCAGCCCTTCCACGGCGGCGGCAACGGGGCCGCGCAGGATCCCCACCTCGGCGCGGGCGGCGGCGTAGGCGCGGGTTGTGACGACGAAGGCAGGGGGGACATCCAGGCCGAGGCGGACCAGGGCCGCCAGCGCGGCGGCCTTGCCCCCGACCAGGGCGCGCGCCGTATCGGGGATGGCGTCCAGCGTCAGGATCAGGTCGTCCGGCCTCACACTTACCGGGGTTCGAGGCAGCCGGGGTGCTGCGTGTCGAGGCGCAGGCCGAGCACGTCGCCCAGGCTGCGCAGCGTGTTCTGCGCGGCGGTCACGTCCTGAGCGCGGCCCGCTGCCGCTGTGATCGCGCTTGCCAGCCCGTCCAGCGCGGCGATCGCGTCGCCGGTGTGCAGGTCGTTATCCATCGCGGCGCGGAACGCCGCCTCGTGCGGGGCCGGGTCGAGGGGGTCGCCCCCGCCGCCGGGCTGCGCCAGCGCACCACACCAGCGTTGGAGCATGTCGCGCGTGCGGGCCAGGTCGTCCACGTAGTTATCGGCGGCCCACTCGTCGCGGTAGTGGTGCTGCAGCAGATAGGCGCGGATCGTGTCCGGCGCGTGCTGTTCGAGCAGGTCGCTGATGAACAGCATGTTGCCGAGCGACTTGCTCATCTTTTCCCCGTCGAGGCGCACCATGGCGACGTGAAACCAGTAGCGTACGAACGGCTTCTGGCCGCTGTAGCGTTCGGACTGCACGATCTCACAATCGTGGTGCGGGAAGATCAGGTCCGCCCCGCCGCTGTGGATGTCGATCTTCGGGCCGAGATAGTGCGTGCTCATCGCGGAACACTCGATGTGCCAGCCGGGGCGCCCTGGCCCCCACGGGCTGTCCCAGGTCGGCTCGCCCGGCTGCGCGGCCTGCCACAGCACGAAGTCCAGCGGATCGCGCTTATTGGGGTCGTCGGGGAAGTTGCCGCGCTCGTTGGCGGTCGCCAGCATCTCGTTGTAGCCCATCTTCGCCAACTGGCCGAACTCCGGGTCGCGGCGCACGTCGTAATACACGCAGCCGTTGCGCTCGTAGGCGTAGCCCTTCTCCAGCAGCACGCCGACCATCTCCTGGATGCGCTCGATCTCGCCCGTCGCGTAGACGAAGTGATCGGGCGCGCGCACGTTCATGGCCCGCATGTCGGCCAGGTACTTCTCCGTCTCACGCTGCGCGAGGGCGTCCCACGCTATGTTAAGCTCCCTGGCCCGGCGGAGGATGTCGTCGTCGATGTCCGTCACGTTCTGAACGGTCTTCGTCTCGTAGCCGAGGTATTCCAGGTAGCGCTCCAACACGTCGAACATGATGAACGTGAAGGCATGGCCGAGGTGCGTTGTATCGTAGGGCGTGATGCCGCACACGTACATGCGGAAGATGCCATCGTCGCTGGTGACCGGCTCAAGCTGGCCGGAAAGGGTGTTGTAGAGTTGCAAGGTGTTGTCTCTCTCTCGGGGTCAGGGCGCTGCGAATCACTCCGATTATACTGAATTCTCGCAGGGAGAACCTTAACTTTCCATAAGATGACGGCGAACGGCTGCGAAAGGGCATGTGCTGACAAAGCTGTAATGAACAAGGGGCCGGAGTGATCCGGCCCCGGCACAGCTTCGTTGATGCGTTCAGGTGCCGCCCGCGAACGGCAGCGCCCAACTGCTGCGTGCTATTCCTCTTCGGCTGGCTGGCCGCCCCAACGCTCCGGGAAGCCGGGCAGGTCCTCGCAGCCGCACAGCGCGTAATGCTGCGGCGGCATGTTCGGCTGCACGTACTGGTCCAGGTTCTCGTTGGTGATCGTCGGCTGCGGCAGCACCCACGGATCGGGCACTTCCTCACCGGTCAGGATCATCGTCGCGGCGATGATCGGCGTGCGCCACTGGAAGGTCGGGTAGG
>CAZGLU010000192.1:0-3090 GCA_964526095.1 uncultured Anaerolineaceae bacterium
TACACCCTATCCTACACTCTTTCCCTACACGACGCTCTTCCGATCTAAACATGTCCTGTAGGTCGGCGGCGTTGCGCTGGAGCCGGACCTTGTCCTCGGCGTCCGACGCGGCGATCTCCGCGACGGTGTCCGCCAGGTCGTGCAGCAGCCGGACCTCGCGCTCGCGGACGTCGGCAATAGGCCCTTCCAAGACGATGTTGCTCATCCCCACTTCATCCCTTTCAGAGTGCGGGTTACTGCGACCCGGCCAGCCCGGCGAGGTCACGCTGGAGGCGTACGAGCGCCTGCTGGTGCGCTTCGAGGTCGCGGCGCAGATCCTCCACCAGCTCGGCCTGCGAATCGATCAGGCGCGTGAAGGGGGCGGTCGCGTCGCGGCGAAGCTGGACGCCGTGCGCGATCTGTTCCTCGGCGGCCCGGCGCAGGATGTCCAGGTATTCGGTGCAGCTTTCGCGCAGGCGGTTCTGGTACGCTTTGCGCAGGAACCACCCCCGGATCGGGACCAGGGCCAGGCCGAGCACGACGAACAGGATGCCCACGCCGAACACGAGCAGGATCGTGCCCGCCTCCGGCGTCGCGCCGGAGAAGACGCTGATCGCCACGACCAGCACCAGCGCGATCGTCAGCACCTCCCACAGGGCCAGGACGATCAGCCAGTTGCGCAGCGTGCGGTCGAGGCGCTTCGTCTCGAAGCGGCCCGCGTCTTGCAGGATGTCGTCGAGCTTGCCGCTGACGTCGCGCAGGAAGCCGCGCTCGTAATGCAGCGGCGTCTGGATGCGGCCGATCACCTTGTCGCTGAGGGTGGGGGGCAGGCGCTTGACCGCGTCGCGCGTGTAGTCTACGAGGTCGTCCAGGTCTTGCAGGTCGCGCCCCTCCAGGCGCGGGCCGAGCTTGCCGACCTCCTGCGGGATCTGCGCCAGCGCCTCGCCTACCTTGTGCTCGTCGAAGGCGGACTCGGCGCGGGACGTCCCGCGCAGGCGGCGGACGAGTCGCCCAACGCCGATCAACTCACCGAGGCCGCCGAAGAAGAGCGAGAGGCCGCGCGAGAAGTGGAACAGGTCCGCGATGGCCTCGTCGCCCCGCGTGATGGCGTCCTCCCAATGGCCCTCGACGGCGGCTAGGGCCTGCTCGACCGTCTGGGTTTGCTCACGGCGGGCCTGCTCGATCTGCGCCTCGATGTTCTCGTTGGTCTTGCGGTGCGTGTCGAGGACGGCCTGCTGCGAGTTGACGCGGGCCAGCGCATCACGCGTCACGTTCTGGCAGATCTGGAGCGGTGTCTCAAGCTTCTGGCGCAGGCGCTCGACGTCGCCCAGCGTCTCCTTGATGTACTCCTCGATGTCCGCGAAGCCGCTTTGGTCCCACAGAATCTCGTCGCGCGGGGATTCCTGCTGTGCCGCGAGCGCCTGCCGCGCCGAGACCAGCCAGATCTGCGGCTCCACGCCCAGATGCAGGCGGCTCTGTTCGAGCACGAACTCACGCACCTGCTCGCGCTCGGCCTCGTCCAGCACGTCGATCTGGTTGACGACGATCACGACGCGCTTGCCGTATGCCTTCAACTCCTGGAAGTGTTCCAGGTTGCTGGCCGACAGCACCTGCGTCGCAAGCATGACCAGCAGCACGACGTCGGCGCGGTGCAGGAAGCGGCGCGTGATCTCCTCATGCTTGCGGAAGACGGACTCCAGGCCCGGCGTATCGACCAGGCTCAGGTTTTCCAGCAGGGGGTTGGGATGGAAGATCGTCTCGACGTCGCCGGAGCGGCTGTGCTGCACGTCCGGCCCGTGACGCAGGATGGCGATGTGGTCGGTGGTGGGCACCGGCCCGACCTGCAACACCTCCTCGCCGAGCAGGGCATTGATGATGCTGGATTTCCCGGAGCTGAACGGGCCGACCATCACCATCAGGAACGGGTGATTAGTGTGGAACAGGGCGTCGCGCACCTGCTCCATTTCGGCGTCGGGCAGGTCTTCGACCCGGCCAAGCGTGTCCAGCAGCGCGGTGATCTCCTCGTGCTCCTGGCGCCGGATGGCATCGTACCGGGCCAGTAATTTGCCTGCAAGTTGTTCAGACTCCACAGGTATCCCGTCCATTTCCTCAGGCCGCGAGCGGCGACACTACGCGTGGTCGAACATGCCCGGCAGATAGTCGCGGAAGATCGAGCCACCGATGAACTCCCGCAAGAGCGAGTTGTCCGGCACGAGCCGCTCGTCCATCGGCTCAAGCCAGTTCAAGATCGACAGCAGGCGCCGCGCCTCGATGTAGTGCGGCTGGCTCGGCTCGATCTGGAGCAGCAGCGGCTCGGCCAGCGGGGCCAGCACGGCCAGCTCATAAAGCAGCGCCGAGTTGAACATCACGTCCGCGTTCTCCTGATAGGGGAAGATGTTGCGCTTCTCCCCGGTGCGCACGCTCTCCCAGCGGGTGAGCGTTTGCAGGGCAGAATAACCCCGATAGGTGGCGTCACGCACGATGCGCCGGATCAAACGGACGTCGGTCGTCGGCACGCGGTTGTGCCGGTCTATATTCAACTGCGTCAGCGCAGAGACGTAGATGCGATACGTCTGCTCGGCGGGAATGGCCGGGATCAGGCGCGGGTTCATCCCGTGAATGCCCTCGACGATGATGACGTGCTCGGTGGAGAGCTGCACGTCCTCCCCAAAGCTGCGCAGGCCGGTGATGAAATCGAAGTGCGGCATCTTGACCGTCTCGCCCGCGATCAGCTTCACAAGCTGCTCGTTGAACAGCGGCAGATCGACGGCGCCCAGGGACTCAAAGTCGTACTCGCCCTTTTCGTCCAGCGGCGTTTTCTCGCGGTCCACGAAGTAACGGTCCATCTCCAGCGTGTACGGCTGGAGGCCGTGCGCCATGATCTGAATGGCGAGGCGCTTGGAGAAGGTCGTCTTGCCAGACGACGACGGTCCGGCGATCAGCACCAGGCGCAGGCCATCGCGGTGACGTTCGGCGACGTGGCGGGCGATCTGCGCGATGTGCTGCTCGTGCAGCGCCTCGTTGACCAGCACCAACTCACGGATGCGCCCGTTCTGGATCGCCTCGTTCAGGTGCCCGATGTCCTCGACGCCGAGCAGGCTGAGCCATTCC
>CAZGLU010000192.1:3100-7269 GCA_964526095.1 uncultured Anaerolineaceae bacterium
CGCTTGAAGACCGCCGAAAGCTGCGGGGACCGCGTGGGCGGACGGATGATCGTCGGGCTTTCGCGGCGCGGGTACTGGAGGATGAAGCCGTCTTCTTCGGGCAGCAGGTCGAACAGCGTCAGGTAGCCGGTGCGCGGGACCATGTAGCCGTAGAAGTAGTCGATCTGGCCGCGCAGCTCGTAGATCGTGAGGTAATCCTTGTTGCGGAACTGGAGCAAGCGCACCTTGTCGTCATCGCCCCGCTCCGCGAACATCTGCACCGCCTGGTCCAGTGGGATGACATCGCGCTTGATCGGGTGATCCTCGGCCACGATCTGCTGCATGCGCGCCTTCACCTCCGCGATCTCCTGTTCGGTGAGCGGGGGCCGCCCCTGGACCTTGCAGAAGAACGCGCCGCTGGGCAGGGCATACTCGATCAACGTGCGGACACCGGGATACAGCTCGCCCATCGCCACGGTGAGCAGGAAGGCCAGCGACCGCCGGTAGATGCGGCTGCCGTCGCCGGAGTCGGTGCAGAGCGGGCGCACGGTGACGTCGCGCTGAACGGGCATCGTCAACTCGCGCAGTGTGCCATCCACGACCGCGGCCACGGTCATGCCGCGCTCCTGGGACGGCCCGACCAGTTCATCATAGGCTTTGATATACGCCTCAAGTGGCGTGCCGGTCGGCGCCTCCAGGATCGTCCCGTCAGGGAACGTGACCTGCGCCGTGGTCCGTGGTGCGGCGGGTTTGACGAGCGACTGTTTGACGTGCATGGAATCCATTTTTCCGATACCAAGGAAATGCGTTCAACTGGCGGCACATCCATCCAGGTGCGCCGCCAGCACAGGAAGCAAGAGAAAGGATACTTCGTTTATGCGTCTACGTCGAGGGCAACTACCACACCACTGCGCGGGGGTAGCTTGAGCATCAGGGTGTCGCCGTGCAGGGCCAGCTCCTCGACGCTCCCGAAGCGCAGTGCGGGCTGGCCGGTGGGGTTTGCCACGGGGACGCTCACGGCGCGGTTGGTACGGTCCGCATTGAACACGACGAGCGCGCGATCCCGGCCGTAGACGCGCTCAAACGCGACGATCTCCTGGTCCGCGAGGATCGTGCGGTACGTGCCACGCCGCAGGGCGGGCATCTCCTTGCGCAGGCGGATCGTGTCGCGCACGAAGGCCAGCAGGTCCATGTCCCACTCGTTGCGCCTGTTCCAGGGGAAGGCGTTGCGCATGGCGGGGTCGTAGCCGCCGGTCAGGCCGATCTCGTCGCCATAGTACACGGTCGGGGCGCCGGGCATGGTCATCTGAAACAGCATCGCCAGCTTGAAGGCACTTTTATCGCCGTTGACCATGGTCAGGAAGCGCGGCGTGTCATGGCTGCTGATCAGGTTCATCTGCGCCTGGGTGATCTCCCAGTCGTAGAGGGAAAGCGACGCCTCGATCGCCTCGACAAAGCCGGGGGCGTCCAGCGGCTTGAGGGGCGGGTAGGCGCTGCCATGCCACAGCGGGGCGAGGCTCCGCGCGCCGAAGAAGGCGATGCTGGCGCGCGTCATGATGTAGTTCATCACCGCGTCAAACTGGTCGCCGGATAGCCAGCGCTGCGCCTCGTGCCAGATCTCGCCGACGATGTACGCCTCCGGGTTCGTGGCCTTGACGCGGCGGCGGAACTCGCGCCAGAAGTCGTCGTCCTCGATCTCGGTCGGGACGTCCAGCCGCCACCCGTCGATCCCGAAGTTCACCCAGTACACCGCGACGTTGAGGATGAAGTCTCGCACCTCCGGGTTGTTGGTGTTGAACTTCGGCAGCGCGTGCAGGCCCGCCCACGCCCCATAGTTCGGCTCTTCGTCCAGGTTGTAGGCGTTGAGCGGGAACTCCTTGACGTGGAACCAGTCCACATACGGCGACTTGTCGCCACATTCGAGGATATGGTTGAACTGGAAGAACCCGCGACTGGCGTGGTTGAACACGCCGTCCAGCACCACGCGGATGTTGCGCGCGTGCGCGGCGTCCAGCAGGCTGCGCAGCGCCTCGTTGCCGCCCAGCAGCGGATCGACCTGATAGTAATCGAACGTGTGATAACGGTGGTTGGACGCCGACTGGAAGATCGGGTTGAAGTAGATCGCCGTGATGCCCAGATCCTCCAGGTAGTCGAGCCGCTCCAGGACGCCGACGAGGTCGCCGCCTTTGAAGCCGCGCGGCGTCGGTGGCGTGTCCCACGGCTCCAGGTTCGGCGGCTTGACCACGCGCTCGCTTGACGCGAAACGGTCGGGGAAGATCTGGTAGAAGATGGCGTCCTTAACCCAATCCGGCGTTGAAACGTGTTGCTCCACTATGCACTCCCAACTTACGCTGTAACACGGCGGCACGCGAAAATACCCTCATAGATGGTAGCTGCTCTCCTGACCGGCGGCAAGGTTCACCGGGGCGGGGATCAAAAGCGGCGAGCCTGATGCTCGCCGCGAGGTGTGCGCTGTAAGGGGCGGGGCGCGCGACCCGCTACGGCTGCGGGTCAGCAGGGCGGATGATGATCGGCGTGCTGGTGGGCCGGGACGTCCTGATGATCAACGGCTCAGGCTCGTCGGTCCCGACGTCCTGCGGCTCCTCTGTAGCTGGCGGACGCGGGGTGCTCGTCGGTGGCTCTTCCGTCGCCGGAGGACGCGGCGTGTTGGTGGGCCGCGGCGTATTCGTCGGCGGCACGGGGGTGTCCGTCGGCAGCGGCGTGCTGGTCGGCGGCGGCGTTTCCGTATCCGGGACGATCACGACGGTCGGCGTGGCCGTATCCGGCGGGACCTCGGTCGGTATGACGCTGGGCAGTGTCGTCGCAGTGGCGGAGGCCGGGACCAGCGGGGTGACCGGCATGCGTGTCGCGGTCGCCGCGAGCGTGTAGGTCGGCGCGATCGTGTCGGTGGCCCGCTGCGTAGCAGGCACCAACGGCGTATTCGTGACGGCCTGGAGCGTGGGGACGCTCGTCCACTGCGGCGTGAGGTTATCGCTGGCGTAGATGGGCAGGCTGTCCACGTCCGTGATCCACACCACCAGGTCGCGGCTGATCCAGCCGTAGCCCGTGCCGAAGCGGATCAGCACCCAGTTGCCCGCCTCATTACGGGCCACCGGGTCTGCGACCTCCCCGGTGAAGATCTGCCCGATCGGCGGCCAGCCCTGGCCGGGGCCGGAGCGCACGTATGCGCCATCCAGGCCGACGTTCACCCAGTTTGCGTTCGGGGTGTAGGGCGGGTCCGCCGGGTTGCTGTAGCTGCTGGGCGGTGGGATGGGCGTGAAGTTCTCGCCGTTCAGGACGGGCAGTGAGGCCGTGCTGAGGCGCCAGTAGACGCCGTCGCGCTGAACCCATCCCATCGTGGTCAGGTAGTTGATCAGGATCCACTGGCCGTCTTTGTTACGCGCGACCGGCTCAACCCATGCGCCGAGCGGCAGCGCGCCGATGCGCTCGTATTCATAGCCGGGGCCGCCGCGGACGTTGATGCCGCCGCGCGTGTTAACCCAGTTGATGTTGGGGGTAGGGGTGGCGTTGCTCTGGGCGAGGATCGTTTGACCAAAGTCTCGTCCTAGAACGAGCAGGAGAAGGATCGCCAGGGAGAGGCCGATCCAGGGTAATCGATGACTCCGTACCATTGCCAACTATGCCGATCATTTACGGTCTTCATCCATTACCATGGTACCACGCCCCGAGACCGGCACCAACTACGAAATTGTAAGGGATTGTAAGGCAGCGCGGCCCGGACTTGTTAGGATCGGGCCGCGCTGTTGAGAGGCGAAGCAGACAAGCCGGGCGCAGCTTACTGGGTGAGCAGGTACGCCACCAGATCGTTTAACTGCTGCTCATCAAACCGCTCTTCGTAGTCCTTGGGCATGATGTCCGGATAGCCCTCGACGATATGGGCGCTCGGATCCACGATGGACTGGTGGAGGTATTCAGCCGCGCTCAGCCCCTCGACCGCGTCCTCGGCGCGCTCGCCCATGCCCGGCCTGGGCGGGCCAGCGCCCGGTTCCGCGCCGTGACACCCGGCGCAGTTGCTGGCGAACAGGTCCTCGCCCGCATCCGGATCGCCCGCAGCGGCATCCCCACCGTCACCTGAATCGGCCTCGGCGGTGCCGTCAGCAGCCGGTGTGCCCTCATCCCCGGCCTCCGCCGTGCCCTCCGCCGAATCCACCGGCTCGCCCGGTTCCTCC
>CAZGLU010000193.1:0-7256 GCA_964526095.1 uncultured Anaerolineaceae bacterium
CTACACCCTATCCTACACTCTTTCCCTACACGACGCTCTTCCGATCTACGTTGCTGCGCCCCCCGACGCGCGGCTGCTTTTCGAGGACGGTGACCTGGAAGCCGGCCTGCCGCAGCCGCAGCGCGGCCGCAAGGCCCCCCATGCCTGCCCCGATGATGACAATCGAACGCATACAACCCCCATCGGCCTGCGGCGCGGCGAGTCGCGCCATGCTTCGTGTTGAGCGACACCGGGCTCCCGAAGAAGCCCTGCAACCGAAAGTAAGACCAGTTCCCAGGATTATGAACCAGAGCGATCTAACATGACCAGTGAGCAGCGGTTTGACCGTCTAAGGCGGATGGCTCAGGATGGCAGGTTTCCCGCGAGGCTGCGATGAGGAGGGCGGGGGACATGCTGCGAAAGCGCGCCAGGATGGGCCGTCTGCGATGCGAACGCGTAAGATCTCCTTCAAGCTTATGGTGAAATGCCGTACAACTCAACCACCTTGATCTACGCATCGGGACGGACAAAGTAGCGATGACTTACTTCCAGATTCTGGCGTTGTTTGTGGGGCCGCCGGTGGCCCTGCTCGGCCTGCTGGCCTGGTATGGCGGGCGTCGCAAGCCGGTGTGGGCATGGGGGCCGCTGGTGGGCCACGCTTACGTAGCGGTGCTGGTGCATGTCGTGATCGCGGTCGTCTACACGACTCCGTGGGATAACTACCTCGTCGCGACCGGGGTGTGGTGGTACGACCCGGAACTGGTGCTGGGCCTTACACTCGGCTGGGTGCCGGTCGAGGAATATGCGTTCTTCGTGCTGCAAACCCTGCTCAGCGGCCTGTTCCTGCTTGCGCTGATGCGTAGGACCGGCCCTCCGGCCCCGGCGCGTCCCGCGCCGCGCCTGCGGTTGGGTGCGGTGGGGATTGCGGCGCTGATCTGGCTCGTGGGGCTGGCGATCCTGTTGGCCGGGTGGGAGCCGGGCACCTACCTGGGCCTGACCCTGGCCTGGGCGTTGATCCCGGTCATGACACAGTTGGCCTTTGGGGCGGATATCCTGTGGGCGCGGCGCCGGCTCGTGCTGGCGGCGATCCTGATCCCCACGGCGTACCTGACCCTGGCCGACACGGTCGCGATCCAGTCCGGGACGTGGACGATCGACCCCGCGCAGTCCACGGGCGTGCTGCTGGGCGGCATTCTGCCGGTCGAGGAGGTCGTGTTCTTCATGCTGACCAACCTGCTGATCGTGTTCGGCATGACGTTGATGCTGGCGCCGGAGAGCCAGGCGCGGACCCCAGCACCCCTACAACAGGTGGGGGCGGGGCCAGGGCGTTCTGTGCCGACCTGGGCGCCTGTGCGGTATGAGTCTCGGCGGCAGTAGCCAGCTCCTTCGTGTAGTCATTTGCACGCAAACAAGCGTGATACCCGTAATAGCGGTGTAAGCTAAGCGGACGTGGGCGCTGGCCCTTTCCGGCTGTGTACCATGCCGCAGCCTGGGAACCGGCCTCCCGGTCTGCTATAATGCAGACCAACGTCATTCAAAATTCGTGAGAGGCATCGCAGCATCATGCACGCCACGCCTGAGACTATTGAGCGCACGCTGGAACGAGTCTTATTGGAAGTTCAGAAGCCGGGGCGTTACATCGGCGGCGAGTTCAACAGCGTGGACAAGGACTGGGACGCGGTCGACTTTCGGGTGGCCTTCGCGTTCCCGGACCTGTACGACCTGGGCATGTCCAACCTCGGCTGGATGATCCTGTACGATATCATCAACCGACAGGCCGATATGTACGCCGACCGCGCCTTCAGCCCGTGGACGGACATGGAGGCCGTGATGCGGCGCGAGGGCCTGCCGCTGTACGGGTTGAACAGCAAGCGTCCCCTGGCGGAGTTCGACCTGCTGGCGATCAGCCTGCCGTACGAGCAGTTGTACACGAACGTGCTGAACATGCTCGATCTCGCGGGGATGCCGCTGCGCGCCGCCGAGCGGGACGAACGTTACCCGGTGGTGATCGCAGGGGGGCACGCGTGTTACAACCCGGAGCCGATGGCGGACTTTATCGATGCGTTCGTGATCGGGGAGGGGGAGGACGCGATCCTCGACATCGCGCGGGCGCTGCAAGCCTGCCGTGGCGCGACGCGCGAGGAGCAGCTTCGCGCGCTGGCGGGGATCGAGGGCGTCTACGTGCCGCGCTTCTACGACGTGGCCTATCACGCCGACGGGACGGTTGCCGCCGTGACGCCGAACACGCCGGACGTGCCGAAGATCGTGCGCAAGCGTATCGTGCCGGTGCTGCCGCCGCCGTTCACGCGCTTCCTGGTGCCGCACGTCGATACGGTGCACAACCGCGCCCCGATCGAGATCATGCGCGGCTGCACGCGCGGCTGCCGCTTCTGCCATGCGGGCATGGTCACACGCCCGGTGCGCGAGCGCCCCGTGGACGAGATCGTGGCGGCGGCGGAGGAGATCGTGCGCAACACCGGCTTCGAGGAGCTGGGCCTGCTCAGCCTGTCGTCCAGCGACTACACGCCGGTGATGGAGCTGGTGCACCGCATCGGGGAGCGGTTCGCGGGGCAGGGGGTGAGCGTGAGCCTGCCGAGCCTGCGCATCGAATCGGTGAGCATAGACCTGATGGACGCGCTGAAGGACACGCGGCGCGGTGGCTTCACCTTCGCGCCCGAAGCGGCGACCGAGCACATGCGCGACATCATCAACAAGTCCGTGCCGGACGCCCAACTCCTGTCCACCGCCCGTGAGGTGTACGCGCGCGGCTGGCTGACGATCAAGCTGTACTTCATGATCGGACACCCCAGCGAGACGTTGGAGGACGTGCAGGCGATCATCGATCTGGCGCGCGCCGTGCTGGCCGAGGGGCGCAAGATCCACGGCAAGAAGGCGACGGTTAACGTGGGCGTGAGCACGTTCGTGCCGAAGCCGCACACCCCGTTCCAGTTCGTGCCGCTCGACACGCTGGAACAGATCCGTGCCAAGCAGGACCTGTTGAAGCGCGGCCTGCGCGAGCACGGCCTGAACCTGCGTTGGAACCGGCCTGAGGAGACGATCCTGGAGGCGTTCCTGAGCCGGGGCGACCGGCGGCTGGGTGCGGTGATCGAACGGGCGTGGCAGCTTGGCACCAAATTCGACGCCTGGCAGGAGCACCACGATCACGCCGCGTGGGAGCAGGCGTTCGCGGAGAACGGGCTGGACATCGACTTCTACACGCACCGGCCCCGGCCCACGGACGAGGTCTTCCCGTGGGACCACATCGACATCGCGGTGAAGAAGTCGTTCCTGGTCGAGGACTACGAGATGTCCCAGGCCGGGGAGACGCGCGAGGACTGCCGTAACCAGTGTTTCGCCTGCGGCATCCTGCCCAAGTTCCGCGAGACGCGGATGGAGACCCCCGCCGACGCGTGGAAGTGCCCGCCCGTCGTGACGCGTCACCTGCGCGGCAAGCGCAGCGAGGACATCATCCCGCTGACGGTGGTCAACTGAGCGGCTGGAGAAAAAAGAGCGCCCCATCGTCCGATGGGGCGTTTTTGATCGACCTTTTGAGCAACCTTTTTGATCAACCGAGGTAGATCGAGCCGAAAGTCGTGCTGGCCGTTACGTGAAGGTCGGCGGCGCGTGGGGCGCTGCTGAACGCCGCGCCGGGGGTCAGGGTAGCGTAGACGCCCGGCTCAACCTCCTCGAAGCGGTTGCTGTCCGCACGGACGCGGGCGAGCGGCCCCGCCTCGACGCGGATGACCGCGCGGCTGTCCTCCGGGATCGAGATCCACACGTCACCGAGCGCGGAGCGGGCGTAGATCGCCTCGTCCGCCGCCTCCGGACAGGCGAGATGTACGTGCCCCAGGCCGGAGGAGATATAGGCGCGGCGCACGGACAGCCCGCGCAGGTCCAGTTCCAACCGGCCTAGAAAGCTGCTGATCAACAGATCCCACGGCAGGTCGTCGGCCAGGCCCACGTCCCAATCGGCCAGCGAGAGCGGCCATGTGTCGCCCCGGCGGAGGGTCAGGGTCGCCTGGTTGTTGCGGACGCTGAGGCCCGGCCGCGAGCGGGCGGTGTACTGCCCGGCCACGAGCCGCCCCGGCTTGCGCAGCACGCGAAGCTGCACGTCGATCTCACCGCTCTCGACCTCCAGCGAGCCTGAGCGCACGCTGCCGCGCGTGATGCCGAAGGTGTGTGCGGCCCAACTCAGGCCGACGTCGCCGCGCAGCAGGATCTGCGCGCCGATCACCACGAGCAGGAACGGCCAGTAGTCGGCGGCGTCCAGGTCCAGCAGCAGGAAGTTGTCGAGCAGCAGCACGACGCCCACCGCGATCAGGATCAAAGCCCACAGCCAGGGTGCGCGCGAGCGGGAACGCATGGGGTTACACCTCCTGCACGTAGTCCTGTAGCAACTGGTACGCCGACGAGTGCCGCAGGCGGTTGAGGGCCTGGGCCTCTAGCTGGCGGACGCGCTCGCGCGTGACGCCGATCGCGCGGCCAACTTCCTCGAGCGTGTGCGGCTCGGTGTCGTTCAGGCCGTAGCGCAGCTCCAGGATGTGCGCCTCGCGGGCCGGCAGCCGTTCGAGCACTTGCGACAGGTGTTCGCGCAGCAAATTGGCCGTGACGATCTCGACGGGCTGCGGCGAGGACTCGTCCTCGATGAAGTCACCGAACTCCGAGTCGGCGTCTTCCTCAATGGGCGACTCCAGGCTCACCGGGCGGCGCGAGATCTCGATCAGGTCCTCGATTTTGTCGGGCGTCGTGTCCATCGCCTCGGCCAGCTCCTGCATGGTCGGGTCGCGGCCCAACTCCTGCAAAAGCTGGTTGGACGTGCGCCTCAGGCGGTTGATCTGGTCGCCCATGTGGACTGGCACGCGGATCGTGCGGCCCTGGTCCGCCACGGCGCGGCTCACGGCCTGCCGGATCCACCACGTCGCGTACGTGCTGAACTTGTGGCCGCGCTGGTACTCGAACTTGCGCGCGGCGCGGATCAGCCCGATGTTGCCCTCCTGGATCAGGTCGAGGAACGGCACGCCCCGGCCAATGTACTTCTTCGCCACGCTGATCACCAGCCGGGCGTTGGCGCGCACCAGGTACTCCTGTGCGGCCTCGGCGTCGTAAACCAGGCGCAGCAGCTCCTCGCGGTCGTCGTAGGACAGATCGTCGCCGTACTCCTCAAGCTGTTGCTCCGCGAGGCGGCCCGCCTCCATCCGCTTGGCGAGCGCGATCTCTTCCTCGGCGGTGAGCAGCGGGACGCGGCCAGCTTCCTTCAAGTATAGGCCAACAACGTCATCCGTGTCTATCGCCTGCTGGTACCCGGCATCCGTGCTGAGGTCCTCGTACAGCGCGCTCGGATCGAGCGTGGTTTCCTCGCCGTCGTCGTCCGTGTCGTCGACACCCGGCTCCTCGTCCTCGTCGCTCACGGGCACGCTCGGCGTTACGTCGACGCCTTCGTTGTGCAGGGCCTCCAGCAACTCCTCCAACTCATCGAGGTTCTGCTCGATGGCCGGGATCAGCGACAGGATATCATCATAGGTAACAAAGCCCTGGTCGCGGCCTTTGGCAACAAGCTGCTTCCAGATGTCGCTATCGGTTGTAATTCGTATCGGTTCGTGCATTTCCGTTGCAGTCATGTCGCCTGGTACAATCGCCATGTGGCACAAAAACACCCTACCACGTGGTAGGGCGTCGGCGCACAACACCCCAGGCCACGTCGCCTACGAAGAGCCGTCCGCCTCCCCGTCCATGGGGGCGTGCGGTTCGGCTGTCGCCGCCACAAGCAGTTCCGCCTCGTCCAGCAGGCTCAGGGCAGGGGCCACGAACTGCTGAGCGACGAGATAGATCCGGTTGTCGCCGTCAGGCCACACGTAGTATGCCGTGTCATCCGGGTTCGTGCTGCCGACTTCGAGCATAACGGGCAAAAACGCCACTCCTGCGGTATCCCGCGCCAGGAACCGGATCCGGTACGCGGGCGTCGGGCGCACGCCATACCGTTCCAGCGCCTCCGGTGAGGCCGCATACCACTCCACCGACCCCATCATCGCTAAGGCGAAGGCGGCCTCGTCCACGCGCGCCTGGTCGATGTCACCGGCCCGCAGCGGGGCGCGGCCCTCCACAGCCGGGATGGTCCACTGCCCAGACTGGTCGCGCAGCAGGAAGGTTCGATCCGACGCTGCCGTTGCCTGCACTTCCAGACCGTAGATCTGGGCTGGACTCTCAAGCGCATCAAACAGGACTACCGGACGCTGCTCAAGCTCGCTCGCGTGTGCTTCCAGGAAGAGCGCCAACCTGGCGGTCGGGTCGTCCAGCATCAGCAGGACGAGCATTGTCGCGGCGAAGCAGGCCAATAGGATATAGCCTAGTTGCCGTTGAGACAAATTTCCACCGCCGTTCGCCACCATCGTAGCAGAGTCTAGCTTATCGCCGACGAAGCCACCACACAAGCGCCCCGCTCAACAGCACCAGTCCCGGCAGGCCAAGCATGGTGATGGCCGTGATCGTGCGCCGCTGCTGGTCGGTGACGATCAGGGCGAGGCGGGTCGGGTCGTTGAGCGGGGTGAAGGACACTGACTGCGAAAAGCCGGTCAGCCAGTCCACCGCGTCCGACCAGAGCAGCACGTTGCCGAGGAAGTCCGTGGTCTGGAACTCGTTCACCACCGCGTCGGAGTCGCCCACGATCAGCAGGCGCGGCTGGACCTCAGACTGCATCTCGACGGAGCGACGGACGGCGACGGCCATGGTCAGCGGGCCGGGCAGGTCGGCGTCGGGCGAGAACTCCGGCTGCATCTCGGTGCGCAGCGACTCCAGGTCCGTCTCCCCGAAGGAGGCGTCGGACGAGAGCAGCAGCGGGGTGCGGACCCAGGCGGTCGGCTGCCCGTCGAGCAGTTCCATCGGACGCGCGAAGTAGAAGACGATCTGCACGTCGGAGACGCCGCTCAAGATCTGGTGTGGGGTGATCGTGGCGACGATGGGCGCGTATTCGCTGCCGAGCGTGCTGCGCGTCTCGATCACCACCGCGTCCCGCACGGCGATGCCGAACTCGTCGCGCAGGTACGCCGCGAAGGGGCCGGACTCTTGCAGGAAGGTGTTGGTCGGCATCGCGAGCGTGTCGATGACCGGCGGATCGGTGAAGATGCCGACCCGGCCCCCCCGCGCCAGGTAGTCCGCGATCAGGCGCACTTCCGTCTCGTTGAAGTCGATCCGCGCGCCGACGATCAGCAGGGCGGAGGCGTCGTCGGGGATGCCGCTGTCGGCCACGTCCATCAGGCGCAGCGGCTCCACGGCGATGCCCT